>NZ_CAXAQH010000033.1:0-68873 GCF_963970905.1 Pseudomonas sp. EL_65y_Pfl2_R96
TGCTGGCTCAGTTGAAAAGCTGGATGGAAAAGACCCAACCCCAGGTCACCGCTCAAAACGCCCTGGGCAAAGCCATCAGCTACCTGGCGAGCAACTGGAACAAACTTGAACGGTACGTCGAGGAAGGTTACTTGCCGATCGACAACAACGCTGCCGAACGCGCCATCAGGCCCTTCGTGATCGGAAGAAAGAACTGGCTGTGTGTGTCACGAAGGAGTCGTCATGACGACGAGATGAAAACGGCGGCATGACACTCCATGTTCCAAGGTGGATGGAGGTAGGCCCTCCGGTCAGGGCGTACAGGCGCACTGATCAAACGACCCGATGCTGCGAACATGTTCAGCATGTTGGTGGTGAGCGATTCGGGAAAAGGCAGAGAAACTACTGTCACGTAAGGCCCAGGTAGTTGAACGCAAGTGAACTGACTGATGAAGCGACGAAATCTCCACTGGTGTCAAAACGGGTTTGTATAGCCGGGCCCCGAGAAGTGCAGAGGACACCTGTCTACCGACTGCACGGCACCCGTTGTTAAGGCAGCAAGAACCTGAGCCAGGCCATTTTGGGGAACGTGAGAACCTATCCTCGGCACGTACCGTGGGGATAGGGACGGACTCACCCGTAGTAGTGATGAAAGACCTGTAATGGGGCTGGAGCGAAGGGGTGGGGATCACTTTCGTTGTGCGGGACACAACTCAAACGAGGATGACGTTTTAGTGCAGCGAAAAGCATTCGAAATACCGAAATCGCTGGTGTGGATGGCGTATCAGGATGTACGCCGCAATCGTGGCGCGCCTGGCTGTGATGGTCAGACGCTCACGGACTTTGATCGGCAACGCGATCATAACCTCTACCGCATCTGGAACCGGTTGTGTTCAGGGTCGTATTTCCCGCCACCTGTACGGGAAAAGCGCATTCCAAAAGACAACGGCAAGGAGCGCATCCTTGGCATTCCTACGGTCTCTGACCGGGTAGCCCAAGGCGCAGTGAAAAGATATGTGGAGGCTGTGATCGATCCGATTTTCCATCCTGACTCGTATGGGTACAGGCCCGGAAGATCGGCCCACGATGCTTTGCGTCAATGTTCCATTCGGTGCCGTCGTAAGAACTGGGTACTGGAAGTGGACATCAGCGCGTTCTTCGACCACGTTGGGCATGACCTGATCATCAAGGCTCTGGAACATCACCAGATGCCGAAATGGGTGATCTTGTACTGCCGACGCTGGCTGCAAGCGCCGATGCAGAGTGAGACGGGGTTGCTTCAGGAACGGGGACGAGGAACACCTCAAGGGGGTGTGATCTCGCCCTTGTTAGCCAATTTATTCCTGCATTACGCCTTTGATCGTTGGATGGACAGGACGCATCGCGGCGTGCCGTTTGAACGGTATGCCGACGATATTGTTATTCACTGCACAAGGATGAGCGAGGCTGTTCGAATCAGGGAGAGTCTGACACGACGGATGAGTGAAGTAGGCCTGACCATCAACGAAGAAAAGTCGAAGACTGTCTACATCGACACCTTTGAGCGGCACAACGTCGCGACGAGCTTCACCTTTCTCGGCTATGACTTCAAGGTGCGAACCCTGAGGAACTCCAAGGGCGAACTCTTTCGTAAGTGCATGCCGGGAGCGTCGATGAAGGCGATGCGCAGGATGGTAGACACGATCAAACACTGGCGCATCCATCGATCCACGACGGATGACCTGAGGGATTTTTCTCGCAGGTACAACGCTGTGATTCGAGGATGGATCGAATACTACGGTAAATTCTGGTACAGAAACTTCAGCTATCGATTGTGGAGCGCATTGCAATCGCGCCTGCTCAAATGGATGAAGAGCAAGTACCGAATCTCTATACGTCAAGCGGAGCATCGACTGAGCCTTGTTCGAAGAGAGAATCCGGAGCTGTTCGCGCATTGGTATTTACTACGTGCATCGAATGTGTGATCAAGAGCCGTATGACGGGAGACTGTCACGTACGGTTCTGTGAGCAGCCGAGGGGTGAAATTCCCTTCGGCTGACTCGACTTGCTGGGTCGCTACGCAGCGGCAAACGCGCCGCTGCGATCATGAGTTTGATCCAGTCGGCCCGGAACAATGGGCACGATCCGTATGCCTACCTGAAGGATGTGCTGACGCGCCTGCCTACGCAGCGGGCAAGTGAGATTGCAGCGCTGCTGCCGCATAGGTGGCGTCCGGCTTAGTCGTGCAAGACGGTTTGCCCGTACGCTTACCTTGGAACGTACCGTATATTTCAAGCAATGGCTACGCAACCAGTGCTAGGAGCTTGAGACTCACAGGTCGACCGTGAGGCCGGCAAAAATCTGACTGAATGTTTTGCGTTTCCGTGACTGCCCCGCACTATTCGAATCGCTCGTCCTGTGCTCGGTCTTGCTCAGTCTCCCACTTACGCGCCAGCGCGATGTCTTGCGCCAATTTGGCCTTGGCTTCGGTCACGAAAAGTTTGAGTTCGGGCAGAGCATCCGTCTCAAGACTGTCCAGCAATCGAGCGTTAGCCTCAATCAGCGCCGCTAGCGAGCCGCTCCAAGGGTTCGGTCGGAACCGTTCGATAAACACGGCTATTACACTTTCTGGGGCCGGCGCGCCGGCGATAAGAGTCTTTGCTTGCTCAGACCAGATAAGTGGATCATTCGCTTTGGGGCGACGTGCGAACGTAATGATCGCGGCAGCACGTGGGTAACGGCTATCGCGATCTCCTTCACACCAAGAGATTAGTAATTCGCACGAGATTGAATCAACTGGGTTGGCCCGATTGCGGCCGGTGTATTTGAACACGGACACTCCAGCCCGCAGGTCCTTTTCATCACCTGTGAGTAGTGCATCTAGGACGGCTACCGGCTGAAGTTCAAGTAAAGCTTTGAGCAAATCATCGTTGTCGAATGCATAGACGTCACGGGCCGCAATGGCCTTTTTCAGCCTCAATGCAACCTCCCCCGCAATTAGCCTGCCTTCAGGGCCCTTAAGGCAGAATCTTACAAGGTCTGCCAAGTAGAAGTCGTCGCGTGCGTTACCCTTCCGGAATTTTATGCCCTGGAGGAGCTCTTGACCAACCTCGAGGAGCTCCGGTACGTGCTTCTGCTGTGCAGAACTATCCGAATGGAGAAGCCTGAACAGAAGCTCCAAGGCCACGTTGAAGCCGTCGGGTTGGTTTGCTATGAGGCAGAGCAGATCCTTGATCACACCGCTTGCCATATGAATGTCAATTCGCGACAGCGTTAAATGTTGGTACATCCAGACCGGTACTAGCCTCTCATTTAGCGCTCGTTTCAGCCGTTCAACCCCGCGCGCATCTAGTATCACGGCGGAGTGCAATTCCGGTAGGAACGTTATCAAGACGGGCTGATCAAGCGCCGAGTCGAGAAGTTGCTGTGCAAGGTTTCTATCATGCTCCCAAACTTCGGCTAAAAAGCCCTTGAGTAACTGAATGTCACGGTGCTCTAGATCAGTTTTCTGAAGTCCTTCAACAAGCCTTTCCCAAGTAGCACGTAGATCCGGTGACGCACCGGCAAGCCCACGCCCAAATGTCCAAGTCCTGTTTCCGCCGCGGAGGAGGTCAGGCAGTAGCTCTGTGAACACGCTGTCATCAATTGCTACCGCTGCACCGAGCTGAAGAGCGCTCACGTCTAGGCGTTCAGATGCACGTGATAATCCACTATTTACATCAATCTCTTCTAACTCAAAGCTGTCATAACTTTTACCTAGCACCACTGCTCGCACCTGATCCGAAATGCCGGACGGTCTCAAATCTGCCTCGAGTGCCGATAGGCGTAATGATGCCTCAGGTGTCAGCCAATCCTTATCAAATTGAATTATCTCCCGACAGGCTGACCAACCGGCGCGCCAAAATCGTTCACTGGAAAAAATACGGAATAGACGCTCGACGTCATCCTGTAATGGCGCCAAACCGCAGAGACCACGAAAGTTACGCGCCAGCAAATCACGTAGCTCGGGCTTGAGGTTTTCCTCAGAGAGGAACAAGCGTTCTATTAGACTAAGGGCTGCCGCATACCAGCTCATGATGTCGACTTCTCTTTGCGGCCGGTACCCGTAGTCCCGTGATCGGGCGCCAAACTCGAATTGGTAACTCGAGCTAAAATTATCCACCTCCAGCACTTTATCTAGAGCAGCCAAACCTAACTCCAGTGCTTTGGCTTCACCAGATTTGAGAAGCTTCTCTACTACGCTAAGGCGTTGCTCGATTGTTGCGTGCGTTCCGGAAAGGTAGATCGTGAAAAGAGAGGTGAGGGTGTCAGATGCCTCCTTGGTTTCCTGCTGATCTTCGCTCTGCATTGCAGCTCGAGCGAGCAGTTTGGTACTCCGTTCAAAGAGGACGGGGTCGTAAGCGAGAGAGCGCAGTAGAGAAAGGTGTCGCTGCCATGTCGCAATCGCGATGTCAGGTTGGCAATTGTCGACTCTTTCTAGAGTTGCTAGTGCCTTCTCCGGTAGCACGGGAGCGACGTTTTCGAACATCTCTTTCCCGAGGTCGCTCAAAGCTGTGACGTCGCCTAGGAGGCCGTCAGGATCGAGCCATCTCTTTACTATGGCAAGGGCTTTGGGGTGGTCGTGTAGGAACGACAATCGTCGCGAGAAGGATCTTGCAAGACGCTCGGTTCCGCCCTCGATCAGATGCTGATTAATGAGGTCATAGGGCAAATCCTCAAGCGCACGAGCAGCGAGCCGGTTCGCGATGGCGTGCGGGAGCACCGCCCGCCAAGTACTGCGCTGCTGTACGAGGTCCCGCCGGAGCAGTTCGTTTACATGACGGTAGGTCTCCAGCGGAGCTTGCCCTGCAAGCGAGGCTAGCCGTGGGATTTCAGCTTCTTCTCCGACAAGTGCTTCGCCTTGAAAGGAGTAAACAAGCGAGCAAGCTTGGGCGGCAAGGAGCAGTGCATCATTTGGGTCTTGTCGTTGCCGAAACAACCGCTGGAAGAGCTCGTCGTTCGAAAGGCCAGCGATCGAGTCTGATCGCTCAACCGTCTCGGCTAGTGCGATCGCAATTCGGGCGTTGCCGCCCGATGCCTCGGCAACGGTACGCGCGTTCACTTGAGACAGGTATGGGTAGCGGCGTTGGAGCAGCTTCTCGATTAACTCCGGCGAAGACGTTTCAAGAGTGACAACTTGAGTTCCCTCGGGCTGATCGTCGCGTACATCGTACTCTACCGTGATGACGCTAACGGTACTGTCATGTCCGCTACATAGATCTGAGAGCCTACGGTGCAGATCTGGAGGGCAGTTGTCCACAATAAGGATCGCTCGCGTGCGGTTCGCGATTAGGTCAGAAGCCAGTCCGGTTGGTTGTGGGGTTGGGTTGTCAGATAAGTTGGTGTAAACGGCAAGGGACGGTGACAGTGGGCGCGAGCCGATCCGAGAATCGAATAGGACTTGGACAAGACGAGTCTTCCCAACGCCTGAAAGACCGACTAAGCGCACCATTTTACCAGGGTGAGCTAGCATGTCGCGAAGCTCATCGATGGAGTCGGCGATCGGCTGAGTGGGAGCATCGCTGTGTTTATCTAGGTGCAAACGCAGCTTGTCATCCATCAGGTACTCGGCATCTATGCCTTCAGTCGCGCCGCTCCAAGGCCCATAAGGACGCCAACCCAATAGTGCCCTACCAACCTTCTCCTTGACCCAAGTTATAAGCCCAGGGTGTTGTCGAACCCACGTCGCCAAGCGAGTACGGTCGTAGAAATCGGTGTGGAGTTGACCTGCGTCGTCTACGCCGTCCAATGCCTCACGCAACGCATTTTGGCGATTGCGGAGAGCGCCGTCGGCTGTTGATCCTGTGGAGCTGACAATAACGTAAGCTCCCGACTCATCTGCAAGTTCTTGTATAACAGGGCGTATCACGCCCGCGGGCCGCATCTCGACTAGGATGGCGGCTTTGGGCATGTCTGGTTTCTTGACTTGGAACCCGGTTGAGAAGCGTGGGACAAAGCCGTCGATAGAAGTGCCTTTCGGCAGGGCCACGCGTACGTCAAGACCCCCATCTGGTGCCGTTTGATTGCCTCCCCATGTCACAGCCGCCGCTGACAAGCCGCGGCTCACCAGTTCGGCTTCGCATAGCCGCCCGACCAACTCCCTTAGATCTGTATCGTCGAGCTGATTGATGTCATCAGATGTGATGTCGAACATTTCATTTCTCATTGGTCGGGGGGCGGTATTGCGCTTCGCGATGCAGTGTTTCGATACTTGAGTCTCAGGGCTAACGTCGGTAAATGACCTCCCTCAAACAGGGAGGCATCCTTAACCAACCTTAACAACCCAGGCGCACACGGCTAAGCCCTCTAGCCCAGTAAATCTGGGTCTTTTGTCGAAAATCTTCTGCGTATGTGATCGCTATATTTAATCAACAGCACCGACGGACCTTAACAACCTATTTATTGTTTCTTGGCGACGGTGCCACATCGGGCACGGTAGAAGGCCGTCCATCATTGAAGCGTCATAGAGCTGCGCAGTCAGCTTCTGCTTGAGCGAGTCTCTTCGCTGCCGCTTGGATTGTGGGTTGATGACGGTGAATTGCTTGCTGCTGCTTGGTAGCGAACTGTCGAAGCTCCTGAAGTCCAGCGCGCATCTGTTGGTCGATCTGCTGCTTTCTCGCCTGTATTGCCTGTTTAACTGCATTGATATCCGCAGGAGTGACAGCCTGGCTAGGGTTGAAACGGAAGTTGCGCTCGTGACTCTTTCGCCAGTCCACCAAAGTCCTTGTGAGTACGTCACCGAAGCCTTTAATGCGACGGACCCTATTCCATTCGACGTCCCCAGCAGTCTCTATCCCGAAGCTCTGAAGCGCTGCGCGCTTCGCCGGTCCGATTCCGGGCAGGTTCGCCTTATCAATGAAATACTTATCCAGATGTTTTTGCTTTTGCCGCTTTTCTGCATTGCCTTGCAGCGAAGCTAGCTCCCTCTGCTCGGACGCAGGAAGCTGGTCGAACTCGCTCTTAAGCCGTCCCAACTCATCATGCTTATCACTGAATGCTTTTACCCCGGCTTCCCGGTTAAGCGCCTCGACGGCATGTTTGTAATGTTGCTGAGCCGTTTGCCTAGCCGAGGAACGACGGGAAAGCTCCATTCGCTTGGCAGCGCTGCCAATGTTCCAGATCCCAACTAAACCTCCGGCTCCTGCGACCATCAGCCAGAGCGTAATGGCTGGTATTGCGTTCATGGCAAAAATTACAGCCGCAATCAGTCCGATGGACATTACCCACCGAGCGCTATCAGGTACGAAGCCCGTCGGCGGAGGGGTTGCGGTAACTTTGATCTGACTGATCTGGGGAAGGGGCAGCTCGACCGGTGCTTCCACGTTACAGATTGCAGCCCAAACCTGACCGATGTTGACCGGCGTGCCTGTGGGGCCGGTCGCGTAAACGGTCGCGTTAATAAAATAGACAACGCCTTTATTTTCGAGCGCGCACCAAGGGCAATCTCGAAGGTGATTCGAAAAGACATGCATCTTGGTTTTGCCACAGACCCTCATGGCTTTGCGCATCTCGTCCAGCTCATCAAGCCACTGCTTCGCAGTCGGTCGGCGACCAGCACGCCCTTCCTCAGTGAAAGCGGCCTCGAACATGTTTTCTAGACGTGGAGGCACTAGAGACAGTGGAAGCGAATTAGGAGGGGACGTCAGCAGCCGCTGGGATGCGCTACGCGAGTAGGCGAAACGCAGTTGCTTGATATTGTCTTCAAGTGACTCGCCGATCCCATCGCGTTGGGGGACACCCGCGAAGGGATGCCGCCCGCCAAACAACAGGTGAAAGATCAGCAGGGCTAGGCCAAAGTTATCGTGGTTCGCGGTACGTGTGACACCCTTGAACGATATACCTTGTAGTTCTGGTGGGGTGTAGTGTGAGACACCCACCTCACACAGATGCAGGCGATTGCCGTCGTGTATCTGGTACGAATCGGTGTCAATCAACACGATGGTTGCCTTTGATCCGACGTACGCATTGCCATGGTTCACGTCCCCCAGTACGTGGCCATGCTCGTGAAGCGCCGTGAACGCGGAGGCGGTGTTACGTGCAGCGAATAACAGGAAGTCCCATGCGCGGTCGGGGTACTCGCTTTTGCGATGGGCAGGGCTGTACAGCGTCTGGACGGGGGTCATGCCTTCGACTTTCGCCATTACGAACCCCGTCACCGACCCCATCTTCGTCGAGTGGAGAGTGTCTTGCGGCCAGGCTGTATACTTGAGCAGCTGCTCGCTGCGGCTGCGCGACATGAGCCGAAGCTTGGCCTGCTTCTGTTGGTCCGGCGCTTCGTGGTAGACCTTCGCTACCAAGTGATTGACACCGACCATTTCATAAACAGAACCTTCACCGCCGGTGCCGAGTTTCTTGCCCAGGACGATCGCCTGTCCAGCTCCGTTGAACATCGTTCTCGACATCTCAGCCTCTGAGCAGGGCTAACGCCATCGACTTGTCGTCGTCGGTGCGCTCGTTAACTTTTTCGCTGGCTAGGAACGCTTCAAGCGCACGAGGCAATTGGTCGCGCTTGCCTGGCGTGACAGTACCGAGCACGGTGAAGAATGGGGCAAAAAAAGGAGGGTGCGGCGTACCTGTGGCCATGTCGATCGCCAGGCGTTGAACTCCATCAGAGAAAGCTGCTGCCCGCAGCACGATCCCCCCGTAAGACCGGCTCTCCAAGTGATCGAGTGCGTCCTCATCGGTGACGAAGTGGGTCATGTTGGCGTACTCGCCGTTCATCGGTTGAATTGCGAGCTCCAGTCCTTCGCCGACATCAAGGACCACGCCCCCATCTCCAATCTGAAAGACCAGCGTGCCCAGATCCGAAGACAGCAGGGCGATGAAGGTGCAGGCGTAGTCCCGAGCGGTACATCCCGCTTGCTCGGCGGTGGCGTAAATCTCCGCTCGGATAGCAGTAATTGTTTCAACCGCCAGCTGGTCGCCCAGACTTACTTCTGGCAGATTCATCATCCGCTCGACGCACGCGGTGGCCACTTCGATAGCCATCTGCGCACCATATTCGCCATGGCTAGCACTGCCTGCACCGTCAGCAACAAACAGCGCCAGCCATGGTCGCGCGCCTTGTTGGTACAGACGCGCTGAGGCGCGGTCTTGGCATACTCCGCCGCGCTCGACGTGAGAGGTACCAATGACCGCTGCGCTTACGCACTCCCAATTCAAACGTTTGCCCATCCAGACGGAGCCTCGAGCTTCACTTCGGTGCCGGGGGTCGACTGCGAAACGCTCTTCATGGAAGCGGAGAGCCACTGGAATAACTCACGAAAGCGCAGCCCCTGTAGCTTCAAGGGCTCGCGGACGCTGATCTGAGATAAGGTATCCATGTTGGCTCCTTCGACGCCGACGGCAAAGAAAGCAAACTTCTTCGCCGCCTCACCTTCCTTCACCGCTGCTGCGGCGCTCTTCCACTCATCCGTTGGGCCTCCGTCTGTGATCAAGAACACCCAGGGGCGGTAGTAGGCAATCCCGTTAGCCTTGTAGTCACCCTTGCGCATTTCGATCATGTCTAGACCCATGCGGATGGCCTCGCCCATCGGCGTATCTGCCTGTGCCTCGAGATGGGGTGCATAGAACGCGCCCGCAGCAGTAAACGGGGTTTCGATGCGAGCAGGCCCGAATGTGACGATGCCCACTTCGACACGTTGCATGGCCAACGAGTCGGCGGCCAGCTCGTCTTTAAATTGAGCTAGACCAGCATTGAGTTCGTCCAGGGGACGACCACGCATGGACATGGAAACGTCCAGCAAAAGTAAGCACGGAACCCGTGGTTCAGGGTTGGAAGCGAAGTCGTTAACTTCAAAAGCAATCTGGTCGGTCATGGCAGCCTCTCAAAAGTAAATCTTGAGCGACGGCCATCGGCCGTGACGCTCCTTGTCAGACGGCCACGCTAATACAGACTAGCTGTTGGTGCAATCAAACTGCTATATGGCAACTGCAACGCGGCAGTGTGCCCAAAGCGAGCAACTCACGCGCCTCTGCGGCTTTCTTTCGGGCGTTGGCTAGCGAGAGGTCAGAGTATGGACCAAGCGCCATGTTGATACGGCTTCTGGTCAACGGCTCGCGGTAATTGAAATTCCACATCATCGAGCCGCTGGCGCGTACTCGAAGCTGCAAGCCATCGCCGTCGCTGAGGACGAAGTCTTTACCAGTTGCCTTGATCGCCTTGAGCTGGCGATCGGAGAGGCGGGTTGCGTTAGTAGGCATGGGGGCTACCTCCAGCACCGTTTTGGTATCCTGAAAATAGCATTTGGTAGTCCGGGATACCACCTGGGATACCAAAGCGCCTGGAACTCAGAAACCCTGCAAAGCCCCCAGTAGCCCTGAAACCCCCGTATTTACTGGATTCCAGGCACAAAAAAAGACGTCCGTGGACGTCTTTAGATGATGAAGTGGTGGAGCCGGGGGGATTTGAACCCCCGTCCGCCAGTACTCCGCTGTCGGTACTACATGCGTAGCCGTGTCTATTAAGTTAACCCTCAGCGACCCGACGGGCAGGGTGCTTTGGGCGAGTTGTGTAAGTTTTAGCCGCTTCGTCCACAACGTACTGCACGGCGATTCTGTTCTATATGACAATCACTTTGGGTTTACAGACATCCCCTGGTGATTGCTGGACCCGAAGGTACCAGAAGCTCAGGATCTAAGGCTGCTTACGCAGCGAGAGAGAATTCCTGGCCGTAGGTTTCGTCATTGGCAACTATAAGTAGTTGCAACAGTGGATTTACGAGTTCTGTTACCAACTCGGCATGCACCTAAAGTTTCGCAACCGGCGTCGAATCCTAAACGGCCCCGAACCTGCTGTGTGTAACCAGCAGGTAAGCGCAGTGTACGCCAATGCGCGCGGCGAGTCGACCTTCTGTCCTTACCTGAACGTCAGGGCCGACGCCGGATTGGCTCTGGCCCGGCCCTAATGGCTATTCATGTGGCTTTGAATGTCCTGAAGCGCTTGCTGCGTCAGGGAAACACACTCTCTGTCGTTGTTGGAGGCGTGGGCGGCCTTGGCTTGTTCGGCTTTGGTGATGACGACACCTTTGGTGGCGGCGTCCAGCGTGGTGGCGCTGGACAGTTTGCTATTGACCTCCTGGAGCTTCATTACGCATTGGTCGCTGTCGTTTGATGCGTATGCGGAGGAGGCCAGCATTGTTGCAGCGATGAGCAGTCCAGCCAGGGCGGAACGCTTCATGGGTATCTCCTGGAACGGGGGTGGGATTGGGCCACGCTGATTGGGGCTTAACAAATGGACTGTGACGGCGTGCAAGGGTTCTATTTTCGCTTGCGACGGAGTGAAAGATTTTTCCGGGAGGTGGATGCGAAAAAGAGGCAAAAATGACTGGTGCCAGTCAGTTAAGACGCGCAACTTGTGGGAGCGAGCCTGCTCGCGATGACGGCGGTACATTCAGCATCTATGTTGCCTGACCCGCCGCTATCGCGAGCAGGCTCGCTCCCACAGGGACTGCGGTGCCCTTTCTGACTGGCATTAGCCAAAACGCGCTTCTTTTGGTGCCTCGGTGTCAGACCGCTCTGGCCTGGGTGACCCGGTCCACGAGGTAGACCAGCCCGTGGTAGTCGATCCCACCGTGTTGCGTCAGACCAATCTCACAGGTGCGGCTGGTGGAAATCCCTTCGCTGCATTGCTGTACCGCGTCTTTCAGTGTGCGTAACGAATGGGCGTTCAATTCCGGCGTGGTAAAGCCCTTGTCGCCGGCAAATCCGCAACAGTGAATGCCTTCCGGAATGACCACGTTGTTACTGCACTTGCGCGCAAGATCGATCAACGCCTGGCTCTCGCCAAGATGTTGAGTGCTGCAGGTGACATGCACCGCGATCGGCGCTTCCTGGGGTGTGAAATCGAGACGATCCATCAAGTGAGTACGGATGAACCGCACCGGGTCGTACAGGTCCAGTCGAACATCGCCCAGGTCTTGAACCAGCCGCAAGGTACAGGGGCTGGTATCGCAATAGATCGGGTCGAGCCCGCCGCGGCTGGCGTGCAGTAGCGCGCCGATCAGTTCCTGGCGTTTGTGTTCGGCCTGTTCGGCGTAGCCTTTGGAGGCGAATGGCTGACCGCAGCAGAGGTTGTCCTGATTGTCTGGAAAGACGACCTGGTAACCGGCCTTTTCCAGCAGGCCACAGGTTTTGTCGTACAGCGACATTTGCTCTTTATCACCCGCCGCCGGGCCCATGACCCGCGACACGCAAGCCGCGAGATACACCACCCGAGGGCGTTCGTCCGACACGCTGGGGCTGAAGCGAATGGCCCTTTCCGGCTGTGGCATGGCGTTGGTCCATTGCGGGACCTGGCCTTTGGATAAGCGCGTCAATGTTGCCGACAGCTTTGCCAAACGTGGCGCCCCCAACAGCATCCGCGCACCGTTGGCCACGTGCAGGGTGAACCGCGCGCCTTGCAACGCAGTGGCGAAATTGCCTTCAATCCAGTTGGCAGTTTTCGTATGGGTTGCCTTACGGCCACGGAGCTTTTTCACCAGCTCGCCGGTGTTGATGCCTACAGGGCAGCGTTGTGCACACAGGCCTGTGGCGGCGCAGGTATCGATGCCCTGATATTCGTAGGCCTGTTCCAGTTCGGCGGTGTCTATGCCGGCGCGTTGCTTCGCCTGGATGTCGCGCCAGATCACGATGCGCTGGCGTGGGCTCAAGGTCAGGCCTTTGGACGGGCACACCGGTTCGCAAAAGCCACACTCAATGCACTTATCCACAATCTCATCGGCGGCGGGCAGCGGTTTCAGGTGTTTGAGGTGGATCTGCGGATCGTCGCTGAGCACCACGTCCGGGTTGAGAATGCCGTTGGGGTCGAGCAGGCGTTTGAGCTGCCACATCAACTGGTAGGCGTCGCGGCCCCATTCCAGTTCGACAAAGGGCGCCATGTTACGACCGGTGCCGTGTTCGGCCTTCAGCGAGCCGCCGAATTCAACGGCCACCAACTGCGCCACGTCGTCCATGAACGCCTGGTAGCGTGCGACTTCTTCCGCGCTGTTGAAGCCTTGGGTGAAGACGAAGTGCAGATTGCCTTCCAGGGCGTGTCCGAAAAGGATTGCTTCGTCGTAGTGATGTTTGTCGAACAGCTCAATCAAGCGGTTGACGCCGCTGGCCAGTTGTTCGACCGGGAAGGTCACGTCTTCGATGATCACCGTGGTGCCGGTTTTGCGCACCGCGCCGACGGCAGGGAAGGTGTCCTTGCGGATCGCCCAGAGCCGGGCGTTTTCCACCGGGTCTTCGGTGAAGTCGACTTGCTTCTCCACCGGGAAACTCGTCAGTGACGCCATGATTTGCGTCAGTTGTTCCTGCAGCAAAGTGGAAGAGGCGGCGCGGGATTCGATCAGCAGGGCGCAGGCATTGGTCGACAGTTGTTGTACGAAAGCCGGCATGCCGGGCTTGTCCTGCACTGAGCGCAGGCTGCGCCGGTCCAGCAATTCCACCGCCGATACGGGTTGGCTTTTCAGCACAGTGACTGCGTTGCAGCAGGTTTCTACATCCGGGAACACGATCAGCGCCGACGCCTTGTTCGGGTGGTCGATCACTGTGTCGTAGGTCACCGCACTGATGAACCCGAGGGTGCCTTCGGAGCCCACCAGCAAGTGGCTCAAGATATCCACAGGCTCGTCGAAATCCACCAGCGCATTGAGTGACAGGCCAGTGGTATTTTTCAGACGGTATTTGTGGCGAATTTTCGCAGCCAATTCGGCATTGGCGCGGGTCTCGCGGCCCAATGTCGCCAGACGCTCCAGCAGCTCGGCGTGGCTCTCACGGAACGCCGCCACGCTGGTGGCGTCTTCGGTATCGAGACGGCTGCCATCGGCCAGTACCAGACGAATCCCGGCCAGGGTGTGATAGGTGTTCTGCGCCGTGCCGCAGCACATGCCGCTGGCATTGTTGGCGACGATGCCGCCGATTTTGCAGGCGTTGATCGACGCAGGATCCGGACCGATCTTGCGTCCGAACGGTGCCAGCCAGGCGTTGGCCTGGGCGCCGATCACGCCCGGTTGCAGACGTATTTGCGTGCCCTGGCCACGGATCTCGCGACCGTTCCAGTTATCCCCCAACACGATCAGCACCGAATCACTGATGGCCTGGCCAGACAGGCTGGTGCCGGCGGCGCGGAAGGTCACCGGGACTTTATCCCGTTGCGCCAGTTTGAGCAGCGCCACCACTTCATCTTCGGATTCGACGCGAATCACCAGTTTCGGAATCAGCCGGTAGAAACTGGCGTCGGTGCCGAAGGCCAGGGTCGACAGCGGGTCGTCGAAACGTCGCGTTTGAGGAATCAGTTGCTGTGCATCTCGCAGGAAAGCCGCCGGTAGACTCATTGGTCCTCCAGAATCAGAACCACCAGGTCTTTCGGGCCGTGGGCGCCGTAAGCCAGCACTTGCTCGATGTCGGCGGTCTTCGACGGGCCGGACACCAGCAAGGCGTTGGTCGGCATGCCTTGGGCCCATTCGAATTCCTGCTGCACCTGATAGAAGTTGTCGCGGATTTCACTGGCCTTGAGCAGGGCGAAATGCACCGGCGGCACCAGGCTCATCAGACGCGGTTCTTCCCGCGTCGGCCAGAGAATCAGGCTACCGGTTGCGGCGATCGCGCCGAGGGTGGTGGTGAGGCTGGCCGGTGTGTCGTTGAACAACTCGGCTTTCCATTCCTCGACCGGACGGTCGTAGGCTTTGAGTGTCGGCAGAGCAGGATTTTTCGCCCAATGCTGAGTGACACGTTGACCGTGGGGTGTCGTCGGCGCAATCAACAGGCTCGGCAACTGGCGATCCTGCAGCAGTTGCGCCAGCAATTCGGGCCAGCCATCTTTGGAGGCCAGATGAATTTCGGTGTGCACCGCTTCCATCAGTTTGCGCAGTTGCGGGATGCGTTGCTCTGGCGTGTAGGTGTAGGGCTCAGTCACCAGTTCGACATCGAAGTTGTCAGCCACCGGCGTGGTGCCCGTCAGACTGTTGCGCAACTTGGCGAGGATGTTTTGCTTGGCGTTCATCAACGGTCTCCCTGTTTGGCCAGATGCTCGCGGGCCATGTCATGCAGTGAGCGGGCCGCGGGTTTCGGTGCGCTGTGGTTTTGGGTCCACGGGCCGACATTGCTCGGCGTCATCGCTCGCAGGCGGGTGGCGAAGAAACCGAACAGGCAATAAAGCGTTGGCGAACTGTTGAGCTTCGCCCAGGCGTTCCAGATAAACCGTTCTTTGCGCGAATACTTGCTGCCCTGACCGCGCATCACTTGATGCGGGCTGTCCGGGGCTTTGACGTTTTCTTCCCGTAGGCGACGCAGCAATGCGGGGATCGGAATTTTTACCGGGCAGACTTCGCCGCAGGCGCCGCACAGCGAAGACGCACTCGGGTGGTCGGGGACTTTCGCCAGGCCCACCATGTGCGGGGTGATGATTTTTCCGATAGGCCCAGGGTAAACCTCGCCGTAGGCATGGCCGCCGATTCGGGTGTAGACCGGGCAATGATTCATACAGGCGCCGCAGCGGATGCAGTTCAGGGTCTGGCGCAATTCGCTGTCGGCAAACGCCTGGCTGCGACCATTGTCGAGCAATACCAGGTGCACTTCCTGAGGGCCGTCGAGCTCATGTTCCTTGCGCGGGCCGGAGATCATGTTGACGTAGGTGGTGATCGGGATGCCCAGGGCCGAGCGGGTCAGTAGCGACAAGAGCGGCACCACGTCGCGCAGGTTTTCCACGACTTTTTCGATACCGGTGACGGCGATGTGCACCGGCGGTACCGTGGTGGTCATGCGCCCGTTGCCTTCGTTTTCCACCAGCAGCAGGGTGCCGGTTTCGGCCACGGCGAAGTTGACGCCGGAGACGCCGATGTCCGCTTCGAAGAATTTCTGCCGCAAGACTTTGCGACCGATCTGAATGAGTTGGTCAACGTCCTTGGTATACTCCACGCCAAGTTTGTCGTGGAACAAGGACGCGACCTGACCGGCATTCTTGTGGATCGCCGGCATAATGATGTGTGAAGGCTTCTCGTGGTCGAGCTGGACGATGTATTCGCCCATGTCCGACTCCAGGCATTCAATGCCTTGAGCTTCGAGGACATGGTTCATCTCCATCTCTTCGCTGACCATCGATTTGCCCTTGATCACTTGCCGCCCCTCGTGAGCGCGGATGATCGATAAGACGATGCCATTGGCTTCGTCCACCGTTTCCGCCCAGTGCACTGTCACACCGTTGCGGGTCAGGTTCTGTTCAAGCTGCTCGAGCAGGTCGGGCAACTTGGATAACGCACGGGCGCGGACCGCGTTGCCCAGCGCTCGCAAATGTTCTCTTTCATGGGCATCGCTGAAAGACGCTGCCCGTTTGCTCATCAGTGAGTCCATCGCCGTGCGAAAGTTGTTTCGCAATTGCGTGTCAGCCAAAGCCTTGTGAGCCCGGCTGCGGAAATCTTCTTCTACGGCGACCGTAGGAATAATCGTGGAGCTGCTCATCGGGCACCTCCGGTTCGCTGCCAAAGGAAGCTGGCCAGATGCTGACCGCGCAACGCTTCCTGCTGTTTCTCCAGCGAGCCGTTGATGTTCATCAGGCAACCGCAATCGGCACTGAGTACCTTGTGCGCACCGGATTCCTTCAACGCACGGGTCTTGTCAGCCACCATCGCGCCGGAAATATCTGGCATACGGACGCTGAAAGTCCCACCAAAGCCACAGCATTCACTTTCGTGGCTGTGGTCGACTCGCTCCACATTGCTCAGCTGCGCCAACAACTCACGGCCATGCAGGTGGGTGTTCATTTCACGGCGTGCCGAGCACGACGTGTGCAACGCCACTTTCACCGGTTCGCCGCTGTCCTTGAGCTGCACCTTGCAAACAAACAGCAGAAACTCGGCCAGCTCGTACGTCCGGGCGGCCAGGGCCTGAACCTGTTTCAGCGTTTGCGGCTCGTCCTTGAACAAGTCGGCATAGTGTTCGCGCAACATGCCCGCGCAAGAACCCGACGGCACCACCACCGGATAATCCCCGGCAAACAATGCCAGTTGCGAGCGCGCCACGGTCCGGGCCTGTTCGGTGTAACCCGAGGTGTAGGCCGGTTGCCCGCAGCAGCTCTGCCCTTGCGGGTATTCGACACGAATGCCCTCGCGTTCCAGCAGGTGGATCGCGTCCATCCCGGCTTCGGGGTAGAACAGATCCAACACGCAGGTTCCGAACAGGTACACCCGTGACGGTTTTTCGCTGGGGTATTGCCGAGGTTCGGGCAGTGGCGGGGCGACGCGGGTCGCGTTCGGCACGGCGTTGTAAAAAAGCTCGCTCATCAGGTGTGTCTCCGGGTGGTCCCGGTTATCCGTCCGCTGAGGCTGCTGAATATAGAGAGGGAAGCTTTCAGCAGCCTTGCAGACCCGGTTGTGAATAGCTGACGCCGGGGGCGTAATCCGGCATCGGTTTTTTCCATGTCGTGTGTAGTGCTTAGTGCACCAGCATGCCGGTGAACCAGTAAGCCTGGGCCAAGGTGATCAGGCCGACGATCGTTGCAAAGAATAGGCTGTGCTTGAGGGTGAAGCGGAACAGATCCGATTCCTTGCCCACCAGCCCGGTCGCGGCGCAAGCCACGGCGATCGATTGCGGCGAGATCATCTTGCCGGTCACCCCGCCGCTGGTGTTCGCCGCCACCAGCAAGGTGTCGTTGACGCCGATCTGGTGCGCGGTGGTCGCTTGCAGCGAACTGAACAGCGCGTTGGATGAGGTATCGGAGCCGGTCAGGAACACACCGAGCCAGCCGAGGAATGGCGAGAAGAACGGGAACGCCGCGCCGGTGCCTGCCAATACCAGAGCCATGGTCGACGACATGCCCGAGTAGTTGGTGACGAAGGCGAACGCCAGCACCATGCCGATGGACAAAATCGGCCAGCGCAGTTCGTAGAACGTCTCTTTTAAAGTGGTAAGACCAGTTTTGAAATTGATCTTCAGCACCAGCATCGAGATCAGCGCGGAGAAGAAAATGGCCGTGCCGGTCGCGGAAACCGGATCAAGTTTGAACACCGCCGGCATCGCCGTCGGGGCGGTCACGATCGGTGCGATCTTGATCACCATTTGATCCAGGTGCGGGATCGCGAAGTTGAACACCCAGCCATACATCGAGCCACCTGCGGCGAACATGGCCTTGAACGGTTTCAGCGTCCAGATTGTGACCAGTACGGTGAGGATCAGGAACGGCGACCAGGCTTTGAAAATTTCCCCCAGGTTGTAAGGCGAAGCCACGGTGGTGCGCGGTTGGCCGAAACCACCGGCGCTGGACACCACGGAAGCCGAGACGGCGCCGACGATGTGTGCGCCTGCGGCGCGTTTTGGCTGCCAGACTTTCAGGAACAGGGTCAGAGAAATCAGGCTGACCAGCGCCGAGGTGATGTCCGGCAGCTCCGGGCCAATGAAGTTTGAAGTGAAGTATTGGGTGACGGCAAAGCTCAAACCGGCCACCAGTGCGGCAGGCCAGGTTTCCCGAACGCCACGCAGGCCATCCATCATGAACACCAGCCAGAACGGCACGAACACCGACAGCAATGGCAGTTGCCGACCGGCCATGGCGCCAATCTTGAACGCGTCGATACCGGTGACTTGCCCGGCGACGATGATCGGAATCCCCAATGCGCCAAAGGCCACCGGCGCGGTGTTGGCGATCAAACACAGGCCTGCGGCGTACAGCGGGTTGAAGCCCAGGCCAACCAGCAGCGCGGCGGTAATCGCTACCGGTGCGCCGAAACCGGCGGCACCTTCCAGAAACGCGCCGAAGCAGAAGCCGATCAGCAGCACCTGCAGGCGTTGGTCGTCGGTGATCGACAGCACCGAGCTGCGGATCACTTCGAACTGGCCACTTTTGACCGTCAGTTTGTAGAGGAACACCGCAGCCACGATGATCCACGCAATCGGCCACAGGCCGTAGGCGAAGCCATATCCGGCGGCGGCGAAAGCCATATCGACCGGCATCTGGAAGGCGAATATCGCTACTGCAATGGCCAAGGCCAGGGTGATGCTGCCGGCCACGTGGCCTTTGAGCCGGAACACGGCCAAAGCCAGAAAGAAAAATACGATGGGAATGACGGCCGCGAGTGCGGACACGCCGAGACTGCCGAGCGGGCTGTAGAGCTGTTGCCAGGTTTGCATATGGGGTGGCCCCTAATTGTTGTTGGTCAGGCACTGGTCAGCGTTCTTGGATAATTGGTAATACCAATTTACAATCGCTGTTGGCTAGGGTAAAAGCCTTGGAGGCGGTGTGTCAATTTGCCGCCCTGAAACTTTTGTCGAATGAGCGGTGCAGAGAGCATCTGATCTGTTCGATCAAGCGTCGTCTGGTAGGTGCTGGCGCAGCGCCGATAGGCCAGAATAGAGAGCCCGGCGAGCCGCCGGGATCGTGGAGAATTGAGTAATGGGGTTTGATCAGATTCGGCAGCGCCGTTTGTCTGACGATATTGTCGAGCAACTCGAGGGGATGATTCTCGAGGGCACCTTGAAGGCTGGCGAACGCCTGCCGGCGGAGCGTGCGTTGGCCGAGCAGTTCGGCGTGTCACGTCCTTCGTTGCGTGAGGCGATCCAGAAACTGGTGGCCAAAGGGCTGCTGGTCAGTCGTCAGGGCGGCGGCAATTATGTGGTGGAATCCCTAGGCTCGACGTTCAGCGATCCACTGCTGCATCTGCTGGAAAGCAACCCCGAGGCCCAGCGCGATTTGCTGGAGTTTCGCCATACCCTGGAAGCGTCCTGTGCTTATTACGCGGCATTGCGCGCCACCGACGTCGATCGCGAACGGCTGACGGCGGCGTTCGATGAATTGCAGGACTGCTATTCACGTCACGATGAAGTGAGCCGGGCGGAAGAGGGCACAGCGGATGCAAATTTTCACTTGGCGATCGCCGAGGCCAGTCATAACGCAGTGTTGCTGCACACCATCCGCGGGCTGTTCGATCTGCTCAAGCGCAACGTGGTGACCAACATTGGCGGCATGTACAAGCAACGTTCTGAAACCCGCGACATGCTGATCGCACAGCATCGGGAGTTGTACCTGGCGATTATCGAAGGCAGGGCAGAGCAGGCGCGGGAAGTTTCCAGTCGGCACATTCTGTATGTGCAGGAAGTGCTGGAAGAGGTGCGTCAGGAAGTGCAGCGAATGGCTCGGGCCGAGCGGCGCAAGGGGATGTAGTCAGTTTATTGTGGCGAGGGAGCTTGCTCCCGCTGGGGCGCGAAGCGGCCCCCGGGCCAGCACACCGTTAAGCAGATCGTTTACGACTGCTTCGCAGCCGAGCGGGAGCAAGCTCCCTCGCCACAAAAGCCGCGATCAGGCCGAAAGATTAATCTTCCTTGCCCTTGTTCCGCACCGCACGCTGCAATTCACGACCGGCGTCGCGCTCGCGTTCGGTATCACGCTTGTCGTATTCCTTCTTGCCCTTGCCCAGAGCGATCTCGCACTTGACCATGTGCTTGCTCCAGTACCAGGACAGGCACACGCAGGCGTAGCCTTTTTGCTGCACGGCAGCGGCCAGCTTCTCCAGCTCGCGCCGGTTCAGCAGCAACTTTCGGGTGCGAACCGGATCGGCAATGACGTGCGTGCTGGCGGTCATCAGGGGCGTGATGTGGCTACCGAGCAGCCAGGCTTCGCCATCCTTGAGCAGTACGTAACTGTCAACCAGTTGTAGCTTGCTTGCCCGCAGACTTTTTACTTCCCAGCCGGCCAGGACCAGACCAGCCTCGAACCGATGTTCGATGAAGTAATCGTGTCGCGCCTTTTTGTTTTGCGCGATGGTCCCTGTTGGGTGTTTCTTCTGTTTAGCCATAGGGGCGGCATTATAGGGAGTTGCACGCGAGTCGGCTACGGTATCGCTACGTGCTTGAGCAGGTTGATTGAATCCCGGACAATGCGGCCTCTTTTTTGAACGCTTGGGCGTGATAACGATGTCGACAGACAAGGTTTCTGTCCACGGCAGTTGGGCTAGCCGCTGGGTCTTCATACTCGCCGCGACCGGTTCGGCCGTGGGGTTGGGTAGTATCTGGAAATTCCCTTACATGGTCGGCGTCTACGGTGGCGGAGCCTTCGTGCTGATGTTCCTGGCCTGTATCGCGCTGATCGGTATGCCCGTGATGCTGGCCGAAACCCTGATCGGCCGCCGCGCACGGCAGAGCCCGGCCAATGCCTTGAAGGTTCTGGCGCTGGAAGCGGGGCATTCGGCGAAGTGGTCCTGGGGCGCATTTGCCGGGATGATCACGGCGTTGCTGATCCTGTCTTTCTATAGTGTGGTCGGCGGTTGGTCGCTGGATTACATCATTGATATGGGGCGTGGCGATTTCCAGGGTGTGACGGCAGGCGAGGTCGGCGCGTATTTCGGCAATGTGATCGCCGACCCATGGCGTCTGACACTTTGGCACACGATTTTCATGCTCCTCTCCGCGGTGGTGATTGCCAAAGGCGTGGTCGCAGGGCTGGAGCGCAGCCTGCGGATCATGATGCCGCTGCTGTTTGTGATGGTGATTGTCCTGCTGGGTTACAGCATGACCACGGGTCACTTCATGGAGGGCGTGCATTTCATGTTCGACTTCCACCCGGACAAGGTGCTTGATGGCTTGCTGCCGGCCATGGGGCACGCGTTCTTCTCCCTGAGCGTGGGCGTCGGCTCGATCATGATCTACGGCGCCTACATGCCGAAGCATTCGTCTATTTCCGGAACCATCGTCGGTGTGGCGCTGCTCGACACCTTCGTTTCGTTGTTGGCCGGCCTGGCATTGTTTCCGATTGTGTTCGCTGCTGGCCTGAACCCGAGTGAAGGCCCAGGCCTGATGTTCGTCAGCCTGCCATTTGCCTTTGGTAACGTAGCGTTCGGCCAGTTGATGGGCGTAGTGTTCTTCGTGCTGGTAGCGATTGCGGCCTGGAGTTCGGCGATTTCCCTGCTCGAGCCGATGGTGGCTTACCTGGTTGAACGCACGAAGATCAGCCGCGCCTGGGTCACCTTCTGGCTGGCATTCATCTGCTGGTTCGTCGGTCTGGGTACTGTGTTTTCCTTCAATATCTGGAAGGAAGCCAAGTTTTTCGTGAACGAAGGCGGGATGTTCCATCTCTACCAATGGGGAGTCGCCGGTGGTCTCGACTTCTTTGGTGTGATCGACTTCTTCACCTCGCGGATCATGCTGCCACTCGGTGGTTTGTGTTTCGTGGTGTTTGCGGGTTGGGTGATGGGGCGTGAAGCAGTGCGCGACGAGTTGTCGATCCGCAGTCCGGTATTGTTCGCCCTGTCCCTGTTCTTGATGCGCTATGTGGCGCCCATCGGCATTCTTGTAGTGTTTGCCGCCCAGTTGTGGAAGTAACGCTGACATGACGACACACATTCAACGTTCGGCCCTGCTGCCGTATCCGGCACAAGCGCTTTATGACTTGGTCAATGACGTGGCTCGCTATCCGGAATTCCTGCCGTGGTGCTCGTCGGCCGAAGTTCTGGAAAGCTCTCCTGAGTTCATGCGCGCCAGCGTCGGCGTGGCCAAGGGTGGTCTCAGTCAGCATTTCGTGACGCGCAACACCCTGGTGCCCGGGCGTTCGATCGAGATGAAGCTCGAGGAAGGTCCGTTCAGCCAGTTGCACGGCGTCTGGGTGTTCAAGCCGTTGGGCGAGAAAGCCTGCAAGATCAGTCTGGATTTGTCGTTCGACTACTCGGGGCCGCTGGTGCGAGCGACGTTGGGGCCTCTGTTTAATCAGGCGGCGAATACGCTGATGGACGCGTTTTGCCAACGTGCGAAGCAGATGCATGGTTGAGGCCGTGATCAAGGTCGAAGTGGTATATGCCGCCGTTGACCGTCAGGTGCTGCTGACCGTAACGGTGCCAGTGGGCGCAACGGTACGGGGTGCGTTGCTCAAATCCGGCCTCAACAGCGAATTCCCTGAGGTGGATCTGGCCAGTTGTCCGGTTGGGATCTTTGGCAAAGTGATCGCTGAGCCGGCCATTCGAGCGGTTCAGGCAGGGGACCGCATCGAGATTTATCGGCCGCTACTCGCCGATCCGAAAGAAGTGCGCCGGTTGCGTGCCGCCAAAGCGGCCGAGGCAAAAGCCCGGAATCATTGATTCGGCTAAATGCCAGGCGATAAAAAACCCGGACATGCCGGGTTTTTTATGCGTCGCAAATTATTGCGGCGAGGTTTCCAGCGGTTCTGGTGTCGGGACTGGAACGGTTTCTACGTTGTCCACGTCCTTCTGGATCTGGTCCAGCAACGAACCTGGCTTGACCGGTTTTTCTGGCTTCGGCTTTTCGGCGTTTTCTGCAGGCGCGCTCACGGTAGTGCCGCTGTCCTTGCCGAGAATGGCCTCGTCGCGGCTCACGCCTGGCATGAAGTCGCCAGAGAGGCTGACAAGTTGGTCATTTGGGTTGAAGATAACGCTAATGCGTTCCTGTTGGCGTTCACCGCCACCCGGTTGCAGGCTATACAGATAATCCCAGCGATCGGCATGGAACGTGTCGGTCAGCAGAGGGTTGCCCATGATAAACCGTACTTGCCGGCGGGTCATTCCCGGGCGTAACTGGTCTATCATGTCCTGCGTGACGACATTGCCCTGCTGGATGTCGATTTTGTAAACCCCGGGGAATGAACAACCGGCGAGTGCGAGCAGTCCCACAAAGGTGAAACTGGTTAGCAAGAGCTTGGTGTTTTGCATCGGTGGGCGACTTCCACTATCTTGGCTGGGACAACGTAAACGCCGATCATACCCGCATTAAGAGAAGCTGCGAAGCAGCATCGCGAGAAAGCTGACCATGGTTGAAAATAGCGAACTACGCAAAGCCGGCCTCAAAGTGACCCTTCCACGGGTCAAAATTCTGCAAATGCTCGATTCCGCCGAGCAACGCCACATGAGTGCCGAGGACGTCTACAAGGCGCTGATGGAGGCTGGTGAGGACGTCGGTCTGGCCACGGTTTACCGTGTTCTGACCCAGTTCGAGGCAGCTGGTCTTGTGGTGCGGCACAACTTCGACGGAGGCCATGCGGTCTTCGAGCTGGACGATGGCAAGCATCACGACCATATGGTCAACGTCGAAACCAGCGAAGTGATCGAATTCTTCGACGAAGAAATCGAGCGGCTGCAGAAAGCCATCGTCGACAAGTATGGCTTCGAGATGGTTGATCACAATCTTGTACTGTACGTGCGCAAGAAAAAGTAAGCATGTCGCGCGAACTTCAGGTTCGCGAAACGAGCGAAGGCGACCCCAGGGTCGCCTTCGTGCTTTCTACCGTTCTTAGATTTTTGCGGTAACGACCATTTTCTTCGCGTGTGCCAGGGACTCTTTGGTGAGGTCGATGCCGCCCAGCATCCGCGCCACTTCTTCCACGCGATCATTCTTGCTCAGCTTGGAGACGGCCGTATGCGTGGCCTCTTCACCGCGGACCTTGTGCACAAATAGATGTTGATGCCCTTGCGCTGCCACTTGCGGCAAGTGAGTCACGGTCAGCACTTGTCCGCGCTCCCCGAGGCGTCGCAGCAACTGGCCGACAATCTCGGCGGTCGGGCCGCCAATGCCCACGTCCACTTCGTCGAACACCAGCGTCGGTACGCGCGAGGTCTGTGCAGTGATCACCTGAATGGCCAGGCTGATACGCGACAGCTCGCCACCCGATGCTACTTTTGCCAGGGCTTTCAAGGGTTGCCCCGGGTTGGCGCTCACCAATAGTTCTACCTGTTCGAGCCCGTTGGGCAGCAGTTCATCGCTGCTGTTGGGGCGCAGTTCGATGGTGAAGCGGCCACCGGGCATGCCCAGGCGCTGGATTTCCTGTTCCACGGCACTGGCCAGGCTGCTCGAGGCTTGATGACGCAGGTCGCTCAGTGCCCGAGCTTTCTCCTGATAATGACGGGCGTAGGAGGCCAGCTCATCGCTCAGTCGTTCGATGGATTCATCGTTGGCATTCAGGGTTTCGATTTCATCGAGTAGCTTCTGCTGCATCTCGGCGACTTCGGTCGGCTGGATGCGGTGTTTGCGCGCCAGGGTGTAGATGGCATCGAGGCGCTCTTCCAGGTATTGAAGGCGGGCTGGGTCAGCGTCGAAATTGTCGAGAAAACGGTTCAGCTCGCCCACGGCTTCTTCAACCTGAATCTGCGCGCTGGTCAGCAGGCTGCTGGCTTCGCCCAGGGCGCCGATCGAATTGTTTACGCTCGACAAGCGGTTGAGGCTGGCGGTGAGTGCGTTCAATACATTGCCAGAATCGCTTTCGCTGCATTGTTCGACCACTTGCCGGCAAATGCCCAGCAGGGTTTCGGCGTTGGTCAGGTTCTTGTGTTCCTGTTCCAACTGCTCCAGCTCGCTTTCGCCGAGGCCGAGGTTTTCCAGCTCTTCGAGTTGATAACTGAGCAACTGATGACGCGCGCGTTGCTCGTCACCGGAATTGGAGAGGCGTTCCAGTTCCTGGCGGGTCTGGCGCCAGCGTTGGGCGGCCAGCTGTACTTGGCGGGCCAGGTCCGTGGCACCGGCGTACTCGTCGAGCAGGCGGCGGTGGGTATCGGTTTTGAGCAGGGATTGGTGTTCGTGCTGGCTGTGGATATCGATCAACAGCTCGCCCAGGGCCTTCAGGTCACCGAGGGGGCAGGGGGTGCCATTGATATAGCCGCGCGATCGCCCTTCGGCGGTGATCACTCGGCGCAGGATGCACGGGCCGTCGTTCTCGAGGTCGCGCTCGGCCAGCCAGGCGCTGGCCTCCGGGATGTCGATCAGGTCGAAGGTGGCGAGGATATCGGCCTTGTCGGCGCCCGGGCGGACCACGCCGCTGTCGGCGCGATCGCCCAGGGTCAGGCCGAGTGCGTCGAGCATGATCGACTTGCCGGCGCCGGTTTCCCCTGTGATCACGCTCATCCCGCGATCGAGTTCGAGATCGAGATGTTCAACGATGGCGTAGTTGTGTACGGACAGGTGCACCAGCATAAAGGCCGCTCCCAGGCTTTAGGTCTGGTTATTTATACAGTGTTTTGTTTCTGGCTGACAATGCCCTCTCTTAGGTCGATTTGCTTGATTGAAAGAAATACTTAGTTCGCCTGGGAATGACAATGCAGCTGTTTTTTGTAGGGTCAATCATCAAACAGCCCTTGAAGCTGAATTTTACGGCCCCATATACCGGGGCAGAAGCGCGAGTTGAGCTCGCGGACGATATTGGAAGGAGAAATCTATGGCTGACGAACAGACAGTGGATACGCAAAATCTAGACGCCAACCAGGGCCCCGAGGCTTCGGGTGAAGACCTGGCGGCTCGTGTACAAGTGCTCGAAGAGCAATTGGCTGGTGCGCAGGATCAGGCTTTGCGTGTAGCCGCCGATCTGCAGAACGTCCGCCGTCGTGCCGAGCAGGACGTTGAGAAGGCCCACAAATTCGCGCTGGAGAAGTTCGCTGGCGACCTGCTGCCGATCATTGACAGCCTGGAACGTGGCCTGGAGCTGTCCAACCCTGAAGACGAAAACATTCGTCCGATGCGCGAAGGGATCGAGCTGACCCTGAAAATGTTTCAGGACACCCTGAAACGCTATCACCTGGAAGCGATCGATCCTGAAGGCGAACCCTTCAATGCTTCGCATCATCAGGCAATGGCCATGCAGGAAAGCGCCGACGTCGAGCCAAACAGCGTACTCAAGGTGTTCCAGAAGGGTTACCAGCTCCACGGTCGCCTGCTGCGCCCGGCCATGGTTGTGGTCAGCAAGGCGCCTGCACCGGTTTCGCCTTCGATTGACGAGCAGGCTTGAAATTAGCCGCAAGGCCCCCATTTAGAAGTCAAGCGTTTAAGTGCTACCGCAGTCAGCCACCACTGCTGCGGCATCCAAATCCAAAGTTTCGGGAGAGTGAACATGGGCAAAATTATCGGTATCGACCTGGGGACTACCAACTCCTGCGTCTCCGTGCTGGAAAACGGCAAGGCCAAAGTTATTGAAAACGCTGAAGGCGCGCGTACCACGCCGTCGATCATCGCTTATGCCAACGACGGTGAAATCCTGGTTGGCCAGTCGGCCAAGCGTCAGGCAGTGACCAATCCGCATAACACCCTGTACGCGGTGAAGCGTCTGATCGGTCGTCGTTTCGACGAAGAAGTCGTACAGAAAGACATCCAGATGGTCCCTTACAAGATCGTCAAGGCTGACAACAGCGACGCCTGGGTTGAAGTGAACGGCCAGAAAATGGCACCGCCACAAATCTCGGCCGAAATTCTGAAGAAAATGAAGAAGACCGCCGAAGACTACCTCGGCGAGCCAGTGACCGAAGCGGTGATCACCGTTCCGGCCTACTTCAACGACAGCCAGCGCCAAGCCACCAAAGACGCCGGCCGCATCGCGGGCCTGGACGTAAAACGTATCATCAACGAACCAACCGCAGCTGCTCTGGCTTACGGTATGGACAAGGCCAAGGGCGATCACACCGTGATCGTTTACGACTTGGGCGGCGGTACTTTCGACGTTTCCGTGATCGAGATCGCTGAAGTCGATGGCGAGCACCAGTTCGAAGTGTTGGCCACTAACGGTGACACTTTCCTGGGCGGTGAAGACTTTGACATTCGTCTGATCGACTACCTCGTCGACGAATTCAAGAAAGAAAGCGGCATGAACCTCAAGGGTGACCCGCTGGCCATGCAGCGCCTGAAAGAAGCCGCTGAGAAAGCCAAGATCGAACTGTCCTCGAGCCAGTCGACCGACGTGAACCTGCCGTACATCACTGCAGACGCTACCGGTCCTAAGCACTTGAACGTGAAAATTTCCCGCGCCAAGCTCGAAGCGCTGGTTGAAGACCTGGTTCAACGCACCATCGAACCTTGCCGCATCGCCATGAAAGACGCCGGTATCGACGTTGGTTCGATCAACGACGTGATCCTGGTCGGCGGTCAGACCCGCATGCCACTGGTTCAGAAACTGGTGACCGACTTCTTCGGTAAAGAAGCACGTAAAGACGTCAACCCTGACGAAGCTGTTGCCATGGGTGCCGCTATCCAGGGCGCGGTATTGGCTGGTGACGTAAAAGACGTTCTGCTGCTCGACGTCAGCCCGCTGACTCTGGGTATCGAAACCATGGGCGGCGTGATGACCGCGCTGATCGAGAAAAACACCACGATTCCTACCAAGAAATCGCAAGTGTTCTCGACTGCCGACGACAATCAGGGCGCCGTGACCATTCACGTGCTGCAAGGTGAGCGCAAGCAAGCCGCACAGAACAAGTCCCTGGGCAAGTTCGACCTGGCCGAGATTCCACCAGCACCACGTGGCGTGCCACAAATCGAAGTGACCTTTGACATCGACGCCAACGGCATCCTGCACGTCGGCGCGAAAGACAAGGCTACCGGCAAGACTCAGTCGATCGTGATCAAGGCCAACTCCGGTCTGTCCGAGGAAGAAATTCAGCAGATGGTTCGCGATGCTGAAGTGAACGCTGAAGAAGACCGCAAGTTCGAAGAGCTGGCCAGCGCCCGTAATCAGGGCGATGCCTTGGTTCACTCGACGCGCAAAATGGTCGCCGATGCTGGCGATAAAGTAAGCGCTGAAGAGAAGACTGCAATCGAAGCTGCAGTGGTTGCCCTGGAAGCTGCCGTTAAAGGCGACGACAAGGCGGCTATCGAAGCCAAGGTTGAAGAGCTGTCCAAGGTCTCCGCGCCAGTGGCTCAGAAAATGTACGCCGATCAGGCTCAGCCAGCTGAAGGCGCGGCACCGCACGACGAAAAAGCTGAAAAAGCTGACGACGTCGTCGATGCCGAGTTCGAAGAAGTCAAAGACCACAAGTAAGTTGTTGGTCGCCCGGTTGACTGCCTTCAGGCGGTGACTGGTAGGATGTCGCCGCGCGGGAGCTTGCTCCCGCGTTGGCGTGTCTGGAGTAAGCGAATTTTTACAGCATGCGACAACGCTCGGATGCTGGCGGTACGGTCGGGAATGCTCCTGCTTTTCGGCCCACAGGTACCGCATCGAATCAAAGACCAGGATCGTTGAATTGACGTGAGTTGGGTCCGGGCCTGTATTGGGGCTCAACGAGTTTGGCGAGGCTCAGGAGAGGTTTGCCGGACGTCCTTAAGAGTGCAAAGACTTATGGCAAAGCGTGACTATTACGAAGTATTGGGTGTTGAGCGTGGTTCAAGCGAATCGGACCTGAAAAAGGCCTACCGTCGCCTGGCGATGAAGCACCACCCGGACCGTAATCCCGATGACAAAGCGTCGGAAGATATGTTCAAAGAGGCCAACGAGGCCTATGAAGTGCTGTCCGATTCCAGCAAGCGCGCAGCCTATGACCAATACGGTCATGCAGGTGTCGACCCGAGCATGGGTGGCGGCGGTGCCGGATTTGGCGGTCAGAACTTCTCCGACATCTTTGGCGATGTCTTCAGCGACTTCTTCGGTGGTGGTCGCGGCGGTGCCCGTGGTGGTGCCCAGCGCGGCAGCGATCTGCGTTACACCCTGGAGCTGAACCTGGAAGAGGCGGTGCGCGGCACGACCGTCAATATCCGCGTTCCGACGCTGGTCAACTGCAAGCCGTGCGACGGCTCGGGTGCCAAGAAAGGCTCTTCGCCGATCACTTGTCCGACCTGTGGCGGTATCGGTCAGGTGCGCATGCAGCAGGGCTTCTTCTCGGTGCAGCAAACCTGCCCGCGCTGCCATGGCCAGGGCAAGATCATCTCCGACCCATGCGATTCCTGCCGCGGCGAAGGCCGTGTCGAAGAGTACAAGACTCTGTCGGTGAAAGTGCCGGCCGGTGTCGATACCGGTGACCGTATTCGTCTGTCTGGTGAAGGCGAGGCGGGTGCGCAGGGTGGTCCGACCGGTGACCTGTATGTAGTGATCAATGTGCGCGAGCACGCGATCTTCCAGCGTGACGGCAAGCACCTGTTCTGCGAGGTGCCGATCAGCTTTGTCGACGCAGCGCTGGGTGGCGAGCTGGAAATTCCGACCCTTGATGGTCGGGTCAAACTGAAAATCCCTGAGGGAACTCAGACCGGCAAGCAGTTCCGTGTTCGCGGCAAAGGCGTTGCGCCGGTTCGCGGCGGTGGTGCTGGCGACCTGATGTGCCGCGTGGCGGTCGAAACCCCGGTCAACCTGGGTCGTCGTCAGCGCGAATTGCTGGAAGAGTTCCGCGGCTCGCTGGCGGACGACAACAGCCATTCTCCGAAAACCACTGGTTGGTTCGAAGGCGTGAAGCGCTTCTTCGGCGATTTGTAAGGAGACGGGCATGCGACGTATTGCTGTGATGGGGGCCGCCGGCCGCATGGGCAAGATTCTGGTCGAGGCGGTGCAGCAACGCGCGCCGCTGACGGGGTTGACGGCAGCCATTGTGCGTCCTGGCAGCACGTTGATTGGCGTGGATGCCGGTGAGCTGGCATCGCTGGGGCGAATCGGTGTGCCGCTGTCCGGTAAGCTGGATGCGGTGGCTGATGAGTTCGATGTGTTGATCGACTTCACGCTTCCTGAAGTCATGCTGAAAAACCTGGCATTCTGTCGCGAGGCGGGCAAGGCCATGGTGATCGGCACCACGGGATTGGACGCCGCGCAGAAGCAGTTGCTGGTCGAGGCGAGCAAAGACATTGCGATTGTGTTCGCGGCCAATTTCAGTGTCGGTGTAAACCTGTCGCTGAAGCTGCTCGATATGGCGGCTCGTGTGCTGGGTGATGATGCTGATATCGAAATCATCGAAGCTCACCATCGGCACAAGATCGATGCGCCTTCAGGTACGGCCCTGCGCATGGGTGAAGTGATCGCCAGTGCGCTGGATCGTGATCTGCAGAAGGTCGCGGTCTATGGTCGTGAGGGGCACACCGGTGCGCGCGAGCGAGAAACGATCGGCTTCGCCACTGTTCGCGGTGGTGATGTGGTCGGTGATCATACGGTGCTGTTCGCCTGTGAAGGCGAACGACTGGAAATCACGCACAAGGCATCCAGTCGCATGACCTTCGCCAAGGGCGCGGTACGTGCAGCTTTGTGGCTGGACGGTCGCGAGCCAGGCCTCTACGACATGCAAGATGTGCTCGATCTGCGTTAAGATGCAGCCGAAACCGGGTTCAAACATAGCTTTGAAGCCCGGTTTTAAACCGCCAAGCGACGTCCTGTCGCATTCCTCGGTCTTTAAGGCTCATTGGCGGTAGACCAAAAATGCCTTTTTCTGTAAGCTACAGCTTTAGTGTGTCCACTAAAAGCGCGCAGAATAATTCAGTGAAGAAGCGGGGTGACGTGTCCATACGTCACTCCGCTTTTTTACAACCTGCGATCGCCCTTTCAGGCTTTATTTACGGGAGGTCTTCTTGACTAAGCCAGCCATACTCGCCCTTGCTGATGGCAGCATTTTTCGCGGCGAAGCCATTGGAGCCGACGGTCAAACCGTTGGTGAGGTGGTGTTCAACACCGCAATGACCGGCTATCAGGAAATCCTTACCGATCCTTCCTACGCCCAACAGATCGTTACCCTGACTTACCCGCACATCGGCAACACCGGCACCACGCCGGAAGACGCCGAGTCCGATCGCGTCTGGTCCGCTGGCCTGGTCATCCGTGACCTGCCACTGGTTGCGAGCAACTGGCGCAACACGATGTCACTGTCCGATTACCTGAAAGCCAACAATGTGGTGGCAATCGCCGGTATCGACACTCGCCGCCTGACACGCATCCTGCGTGAGAAAGGCGCACAAAACGGCTGCATCATGGCTGGTGACAACATCTCCGAAGAAGCCGCCATCGCCGCCGCTCAGGGCTTCCCTGGCCTCAAAGGCATGGACCTGGCAAAAGTCGTCAGCACCAAAGAGAAGTACGAATGGCGCTCGACTGTCTGGGATCTGAAAACCGACAGCCACGCAACCATCGAAGCCTCCGAGTTGCCGTACCACGTGGTGGCCTACGACTACGGCGTCAAGCTGAACATCCTGCGCATGCTGGTCGAGCGCGGTTGCCGCGTGACCGTGGTGCCTGCACAGACTCCGGCCGCCGAAGCGCTGGCACTGAAGCCGGACGGCGTGTTCCTGTCCAACGGCCCTGGTGATCCGGAGCCATGCGACTACGCGATCCAGGCAATCAAAGACGTGCTGGAAACCGAGATTCCGGTATTCGGTATCTGCCTCGGCCACCAGCTGCTGGCTTTGGCTTCCGGCGCCAAGACCCTGAAAATGGGTCATGGCCACCACGGTGCCAACCACCCGGTCCAGGATCTGGATACCGGTGTGGTAATGATCACCAGCCAGAACCACGGTTTTGCGGTAGACGAAGCGACCTTGCCAGCCAACGTCCGGGCGACCCACAAATCGCTGTTCGACGGCACCCTGCAAGGCATCGAGCGTACCGACAAGAGCGCCTTCAGCTTCCAGGGTCACCCTGAAGCCAGCCCTGGCCCGAACGACGTAGCGCCACTGTTTGATCGCTTCATCAACGAAATGGCCAAGCGACGCTAATCGCTCGCCCTGATGTAGCGAAGCCTGAGGGCGGTCCCGAAACCGGCGGCCCCCTCAAGGCTTCAGAGATTGAACAAGACGGCTTGCCGACTGACCTGCGGATTTGAGTGACAACCCATGCCAAAACGTACAGACATTAAAAGCATCCTGATTCTCGGCGCTGGCCCGATCGTGATCGGCCAGGCCTGCGAATTCGACTACTCCGGCGCCCAGGCCTGTAAAGCCCTGCGCGAGGAGGGTTACCGCGTCATCCTGGTGAACTCCAACCCGGCGACCATCATGACCGACCCGGCCATGGCCGACGCCACCTACATCGAGCCGATCAAGTGGCAGACCGTTGCCAAGATCATCGAGAAAGAGCGTCCGGACGCGCTGCTGCCGACCATGGGTGGCCAGACTGCTCTGAACTGCGCCCTGGACCTGGAGCGCGAAGGCGTTCTGGAGAAGTTCGGCGTAGAGATGATTGGCGCCAACGCTGACACCATCGACAAGGCCGAAGACCGTTCGCGCTTCGACAAGGCAATGAAATCCATCGGTCTGGACTGCCCGCGTTCGGGTATTGCCCACAGCATGGAAGAGGCCAACGCGGTTCTCGATCGTCTGGGTTTCCCGTGCATCATCCGTCCGTCCTTCACCATGGGCGGCACCGGTGGCGGTATCGCTTACAACCGTGAAGAGTTCGAAGAAATCTGCGCTCGCGGTCTGGACCTGTCGCCGACCAAAGAGTTGTTGATCGACGAATCGCTGATCGGCTGGAAAGAATATGAGATGGAGGTTGTCCGCGATAAGAAGGACAACTGCATCATCGTCTGCTCCATTGAAAACTTCGACCCGATGGGCGTGCACACCGGTGACTCGATCACTGTTGCCCCAGCACAGACCCTGACCGACAAGGAATACCAGATCCTGCGTAATGCCTCCCTGGCAGTGCTGCGTGAGATCGGCGTGGAAACCGGCGGCTCCAACGTCCAGTTCGGCATCTGCCCGAACACTGGTCGCATGGTGGTCATCGAGATGAACCCGCGGGTATCCCGTTCCTCGGCCCTGGCGTCGAAAGCCACCGGTTTTCCGATCGCCAAGGTCGCGGCAAAACTGGCCGTCGGTTACACCCTCGACGAGTTGTCGAACGACATCACCGGCGGCAAGACCCCGGCGTCCTTCGAACCGTCCATCGATTACGTCGTCACCAAGCTGCCACGCTTCGCCTTCGAGAAGTTCCCGAAAGCCGATGCACGCCTGACCACTCAAATGAAGTCGGTCGGTGAAGTCATGGCCATCGGCCGGACCTTCCAGGAATCCCTGCAGAAAGCCCTGCGCGGTCTGGAAGTAGGCGTTTGCGGCCTGGACGAGAAGCTCGACCTGAGCAACCCGGAAAGCATGAGTATCCTCAAGCGCGAACTGACCGTGCCGGGTGCCGAGCGTATCTGGTACGTGGCTGACGCCTTCCGCGCCGGCCTGTCGGTCGAAGACATCTTCGGCATGAACATGATCGACCCGTGGTTCCTGGTACAGATCGAAGATCTGATCAAGGACGAAGAGAAGGTCAAGACCCTGGGTCTGGCCAGCATCGACCGCGACACGATGTTCCGTCTCAAGCGCAAGGGCTTCTCCGACATGCGTCTGGCCAAGTTGCTGGGCGTGACCGAGAAGAGCCTGCGTCGTCATCGTCACAAGCTCGAAGTGTTCCCGGTCTACAAGCGCGTTGATACCTGCGCGGCCGAGTTCGCCACCGACACCGCCTACCTCTACTCGACATACGAGGAAGAGTGCGAAGCCGCGCCGTCGGGCCGCGACAAGATCATGATCCTCGGCGGCGGTCCTAACCGTATCGGCCAGGGTATCGAGTTCGACTACTGCTGCGTACACGCGGCACTGGCCCTGCGCGATGACGGTTACGAGACCATCATGGTCAACTGCAACCCGGAAACCGTTTCCACCGACTACGACACTTCCGACCGCCTGTACTTCGAGCCAGTGACCCTGGAAGACGTACTGGAAATCGTCCGTGTCGAGAAGCCTAAAGGCGTGATCGTCCAGTACGGCGGCCAGACTCCGCTGAAACTGGCGCGTGCCCTGGAAGAGGCCGGCGTGCCGATCATCGGCACCAGTCCTGATGCCATCGACCGTGCCGAAGACCGTGAGCGCTTCCAGCAGATGGTTGAGCGTCTGAACCTGCGTCAGCCGCCAAACGCCACCGTGCGCAGCGAAGACGAAGCGATTCGTGCCGCGGCCAAGATCGGTTACCCGCTGGTGGTTCGTCCGTCCTACGTACTGGGCGGCCGTGCGATGGAAATCGTTTACGAAGAAGAAGAACTCAAGCGCTACCTGCGTGAAGCGGTTCAAGTATCCAATGACAGCCCGGTGCTGCTGGACCACTTCCTCAACTGCGCCATCGAAATGGACGTGGATGCGGTCTGCGACGGCACTGACGTGGTGATCGGCGCGATCATGCAGCACATCGAGCAGGCCGGCGTTCACTCCGGTGACTCCGCATGCTCCCTGCCGCCGTACTCACTGCCTGCACATATCCAGGACGAGATGCGCGAACAGGTCAAGAAAATGGCCCTGGAACTGGGTGTGGTCGGCCTGATGAACGTTCAGTTGGCGCTGCAAGGCGAAGACATCTACGTCATCGAAGTCAACCCGCGCGCTTCCCGTACTGTGCCGTTCGTCTCCAAGTGCATCGGTGTTTCCCTGGCGATGATCGCGGCACGCGTCATGGCCGGTAAAACCCTGAAGGAAATCGGCTTCACCAAGGAAATCATTCCGAACTTCTACAGCGTGAAAGAGGCGGTGTTCCCGTTCGCCAAATTCCCTGGTGTGGACCCGATCCTGGGCCCGGAAATGAAGTCCACCGGTGAAGTGATGGGTGTGGGCGATACCTTCGGCGAAGCCTTTGCCAAAGCCCAGATGGGCGCCAGTGAAGTGCTGCCGACCGGCGGCACCGCGTTCATCAGCGTGCGTGACGATGACAAGCCACTGGTTGCAGGCGTGGCCCGTGATCTGATCAACTTGGGCTTCGAAGTGGTCGCCACTGCCGGTACTGCCAAGCTGATCGAAGCCGCAGGCCTGAAAGTGCGTCGTGTGAACAAGGTGACCGAGGGTCGTCCGCACGTGGTCGACATGATCAAGAATGACGAAGTCACCCTGATCATCAACACCACCGAAGGTCGCCAGTCGATCGCCGATTCCTACTCCATTCGTCGTAATGCCTTGCAGCACAAGATCTACTGCACCACTACCATTGCTGCTGGCGAAGCTATCTGTGAAGCGCTGAAGTTCGGTCCTGAGAAGACCGTGCGCCGCTTGCAGGATCTACACGCAGGATTGAAGGCATGAGCATAACCAAGTACCCAATGACCGTTCAGGGCGCGAAAGCCCTGGAAGAAGAGCACGCTCACCTGACCAAAGTCGTCCGTCCGAAGCTCAGCCAGGACATCGGTACGGCCCGCGAGTTGGGTGACTTGAAAGAAAACGCCGAATACCACGCTGCTCGCGAGCAGCAGGGTATGGTCGAGGCGCGGATCCGCGACATCGAAGGCCGCATGCAGAACGCGGTGATCATCGATGTCACGACTATTCCTCATACCGGCAAAGTGATTTTCGGCACCACCGTTGAAATCGCCAACGTCGAGACTGATGAAAGCGTCACTTACCACATCGTGGGTGAGGATGAGGCTGACTTCAAACTCGGCAAGATTTCGGTGGGTTCGCCACTGGCCCGCGCCTTGATTGCCAAGGAAGAGGGTGACGTGGTCGCCGTGAAAACGCCGGGTGGCGTTATCGAGTATGAGATTGTCGAAGTTCGCCACATCTGAAAGAAGGCGCCCGCTACGTGCGGGCGCCATGCTTTGGCAGCTAGCCCAAATGTTGTGGGTTGGCGGCGTGTGGTTGTTGCACATCGGTCTGCTGCCGGTGCTGGGGCAAATCGGCCTGGCGCCGCTGCTGATCGACGAAATTGCAGGCGCGCTGAATACGCTGATGGTGGGATTCGCCACGGCGAGTGTGATTTTTCAGGCTTTGGTGCTGGTACAGGCCGAGGGCCTTGCCAGTCTATGGCGGGATATTCGCGGGCAACTGCTGCTGATGGCGCTGTATGGGTGCGCGATGTATTTCGCAGTGCGCTTCGGTTGGCCTCAGGCGCTGCATTGGCAGTTGTTCAGCTATCTTGTCCTGGGCTTTTCCGGGCTGGTGCTGGTGATGCAGCCGGTGCCTGGGTGGAGTGTCAGGGTGCGCGAAGCACACCCTTGACCCTTGCCATCACTTGAAGCGATGGACGTTCGACAGCTGCTTGTTGACGCTGAAGTTCTTGCGGTAAATCAGTGCCATCTTGCCGATGACCTGAACCAGATCCGCTTTGCCGGCCTTGCAGAGTTCTGCAATGGCCGCCAGGCGCGATTCGCGATCGAGGATGTTGAGCTTGATTTTGATCAGCTCGTGATCCGCCAGAGCGCGTTCAAGTTCGGCTAACACACCTTCAGTCAAGCCGTTGTCAGCCACAATCAAAACTGGTTTCAGATGGTGGCCAATGGATTTGTACTGTTTCTTCTGCTCTTGAGTGAGCGGCATAATCTGACCCTTTAGTCTGGATTCTGTAAAATGGCGGCCATTTTACCCGAGGGTTCGTGGATCCGCCCAATTAATCACGACCCTTATCATCGAGGTGCCCAATGGCGCGTTCCAAGACAAGCCTTGGTTGGCTGAAAAGACATGTCAATGATCCATATGTGAAGCAGGCGCAGAAGGATGGTTACCGCTCGCGTGCGAGTTACAAGCTTCTGGAGGTCCAGGAGAAATACAAGCTGATCCGTCCGGGCATGAGCGTTGTCGACCTGGGTGCAGCGCCCGGCGGCTGGTCGCAGGTCACTAGTCGGCTGATCGGTGGTCAGGGGCGTCTGATCGCCTCGGACATCCTGGAAATGGACAGCATTCCGGACGTGACTTTCATCCAGGGTGACTTCACCCAGGACGAAGTGCTCGCTCAGATCCTTGAAGCCGTGGGTAATTCGCAGGTGGACCTTGTGATTTCCGATATGGCCCCCAATATGAGTGGTACGCCTGAGGTGGACATGCCAAAAGCCATGTTTCTATGTGAGCTGGCTCTTGATCTGGCGGCTCGGATACTCAAGCCGGGTGGTAATTTCGTGATCAAGGTGTTTCAGGGCGAAGGGTTTGATGCTTACGTGAAGGACGCTCGTCAGAAATTCGACAAGGTCCAGATGATCAAGCCGGACTCTTCCCGTGGCAGTTCCCGCGAGCAATACATGCTGGCTTGGGGCTACCGCGGCCGTAGTGAGTAAATCGAGGTTTTTTTGCGGGTCGATAGGATTTTCGTATTTCGCCCCGTGAGCATTAGCGAATATTGTGTAGAAAGTGTTTCACAAAGGGTTACAGACGGCGCCTGCCAGAGCCGTAGGTAATGTAGTAAGTTAGGCCGGTGAATATCATGCGAAGCGCGCGCCATTAGCGGAGCTTGCTTCAGAGGGTAGTTAATTGAACGATATGGCAAAGAATCTGATCCTGTGGTTGATCATCGCGGCTGTCCTGGTGACGGTGATGAACAACTTCTCCAGCCCTAACGAGCCGCAGACCCTCAACTATTCCGACTTCATCCAGCAGGTCAAGGATGGCAAGGTCGAGCGCGTAGCGGTTGATGGCTACGTGATTACCGGCAAGCGCAACGATGGCGACAGCTTCAAGACCATTCGTCCTGCGATCCAGGATAACGGTCTGATCGGCGACCTCGTGGATAACCACGTTGTGGTCGAAGGCAAACAGCCTGAGCAGCAAAGCATCTGGACTCAACTCCTGGTCGCAAGCTTCCCGATCCTGGTGATCATCGCCGTCTTCATGTTCTTCATGCGGCAGATGCAGGGCGGTGCCGGTGGCAAGGGTGGGCCGATGAGCTTCGGCAAGAGCAAGGCGCGCCTGCTCTCCGAAGATCAGGTGAAAACCACCCTGGCTGACGTTGCAGGTTGTGACGAAGCCAAGGAAGAAGTCGGCGAACTGGTCGAATTCCTGCGTGATCCAGGCAAGTTCCAGCGCTTGGGCGGTCGCATTCCTCGCGGTGTGCTGATGGTGGGGCCTCCGGGTACCGGTAAAACCTTGCTGGCCAAGGCGATTGCCGGCGAAGCCAAAGTACCGTTCTTTACTATTTCCGGTTCCGACTTCGTCGAAATGTTCGTCGGTGTCGGTGCCAGCCGTGTTCGTGACATGTTCGAGCAGGCGAAGAAGCACGCGCCATGCATCATCTTCATCGATGAAATCGACGCCGTTGGTCGCCACCGTGGCGCCGGCATGGGCGGCGGTCACGATGAGCGCGAGCAGACTCTCAACCAGTTGCTGGTAGAGATGGACGGCTTCGAAATGAATGACGGCATCATCGTCATCGCCGCGACCAACCGTCCGGACGTACTGGACCCTGCTTTGCTGCGTCCGGGCCGCTTCGACCGTCAGGTCGTGGTTGGTCTGCCGGACATCCGTGGTCGCGAGCAGATTCTCAAAGTCCACATGCGCAAAGTGCCGATGGGTGACGACGTCGCTCCGGCTGTAATCGCTCGTGGTACTCCTGGTTTCTCCGGTGCTGACTTGGCTAACCTGGTAAACGAAGCTTCGTTGTTCGCTGCCCGTGCCGGCAAGCGCATCGTCGAGATGAAAGAGTTCGAACTGGCCAAAGACAAGATCATGATGGGCGCCGAGCGCAAATCCATGGTCATGTCCGAGAAAGAGAAGCAGAACACTGCTTATCACGAAGCAGGCCACGCTATCGTCGGCCGCGTCGTGCCTGAGCATGACCCGGTCTACAAGGTGTCGATCATCCCGCGCGGTCGCGCGCTCGGCGTGACCATGTTCCTGCCGGAAGAAGATCGCTACAGCCTGTCCAAGCGTGCGCTGATCAGCCAGATCTGCTCGCTGTACGGCGGTCGTATCGCTGAAGAGATGACCTTGGGCTTCGATGGCGTCACCACCGGCGCGTCCAACGACATCATGCGTGCCAGCCAGATTGCACGGAACATGGTGACCAAGTGGGGCTTGTCGGAAAAACTCGGTCCGTTGATGTATGCCGAAGAAGAGGGCGAAGTGTTCCTCGGTCGCGGCGGCGGTGGTCAGCATGCCAGTTTCTCCGGCGAGACGGCCAAGCTGATCGACTCCGAAGTGCGCAGCATCATTGATCAGTGCTATGGCACGGCAAAGCAGATCCTTACGGATAACCGTGACAAGCTTGACGCCATGGCGGATGCCTTGATGAAGTACGAGACGATCGATGCCGATCAGATCGATGACATCATGGCAGGTCGTACACCGCGCGAACCTCGCGACTGGTCTGGCGGTAACGATGCTTCCGGCACGCCTCCGGCGGTGCAGGATGGGCGTCCGGAAACACCAATCGGTGGCCCGGCTGCTGACGTATAAGGTTTGAAATGACTTCTGTTCAGTCCTCGACCCGGTTGCCTTGCGGCAGCCGGGTTCTTGATTTAGCCCAGACGCATGTCATGGGTATTCTCAATGTCACCCCCGATTCCTTTTCCGATGGCGGCCGATACAGTCAGCTGGATGCGGCCTTGCGCCACGCCGAAGCGATGGTTGTGGCTGGCGCGACGCTGATCGACGTCGGTGGCGAATCGACCAGGCCCGGTGCCAGGACGGTTTCACCACTTGAAGAGCTGGAGCGCGTAGCGCCCATCGTCGAGCGTATTCATCGTGAACTCGATGTGATTATTTCGGTCGATACCTCCACGCCGGCGGTCATGCGTGAAACCGCAAGGCTGGGGGCGGGATTGATCAATGACGTGCGCTCGTTGCGTCGAGACGGTGCCCTGGATGCAGCAGCAGCAACCGGCTTACCGGTGTGCCTGATGCATATGCTCGGCGAGCCGGGCGACATGCAGGACAATCCGCAGTACCGGGATGTTACGAAAGAGGTCGGTGAGTTTCTCGCTGAACGCATGGTCCAGTGTGCATCGGTGGGTATTCCCCCTGAGCGGATCATCCTCGATCCGGGCTTCGGCTTTGCGAAAACTTTGCAGCACAACCTGAGCTTGTTTAAGCATATGGAGGCCCTGCATGCCTTGGGGCGGCCCCTGTTGGTCGGGGTTTCACGAAAGAGCATGATCGGGCAGGCCTTGAATCGGCCGGTGGGAGAGCGCCTGCATGGCGGCCTGGCGCTCGCGGCGCTAGCTTTGGTCAAGGGCGCGCGTATATTGCGCGTCCATGATGTGGCCGAAACAGTCGATGTGGTGCGGATGATCGCTGCCGTAGAATCAGCCGAATAAGAATGATGGAGTACTTATGAGTAAGAAATATTTTGGCACCGACGGCATTCGTGGTCGGGTCGGTGAATACCCGATTACTCCTGATTTCATGCTCAAGCTTGGCTGGGCTGCAGGCATGGCATTTCGCAGCATGGGTGCCTGCAAGGTGCTCGTGGGCAAGGACACCCGGATATCCGGTTACATGTTCGAGTCGGCACTTGAGGCCGGGCTGACCTCGGCAGGTGCTGATGTAATGCTGTTGGGGCCGATGCCGACGCCAGCTATCGCCTATCTGACGCGAACCTTTCATGCCGAAGCTGGCATCGTGATCAGCGCTTCGCACAACCCTCATGACGACAACGGCATCAAGTTTTTCTCTGGAAAGGGTACCAAGCTCCCGGATGAAGTCGAACTGATGATCGAAGAGCTGCTCGACACCCCGATGACTGTGGTTGAGTCGAGCAAGATCGGCAAGGTGTCGCGAATCAACGATGCTTCGGGCCGTTATATCGAATTCTGCAAGAGCAGCGTCCCGACCGGCACCAGTTTTGCCGGCCTGAAGATCGTGCTCGATTGTGCTCACGGCGCGACCTATAAGGTGGCGCCTAGTGTGTTCCGTGAGCTGGGGGCCGACGTTGTTGTGCTTTCTGCTAATCCTAATGGCCTGAACATCAATGAAAATTGCGGTTCAACCCATATGGAGCCGTTGCAAGCTGCCGTATTGGCCGAGCACGCCGATTTGGGTATCGCCTTTGACGGTGACGGTGACCGGGTCCAGATGGTTGATCACACTGGTGCTGTCGTCGACGGCGACGAGTTGCTGTTCATCATTGCTCGCGATCTGCATGAGCGCGGCAAGTTGCAAGGCGGTGTGGTCGGTACGCTGATGAGTAATCTGGGGTTGGAGTTGGCCCTGGCGGATCTGGCGATTCCTTTTGTGCGCGCCAACGTTGGCGACCGTTACGTCATTTCCGAGTTGCTGGAGCGCGATTGGCAGGTGGGTGGGGAAAACTCGGGGCATATTGTCTGCTTCAGTCATACCACCACCGGTGATGCGATCATTGCCGCGTTGCAGGTGCTGATGGCGTTGAAGAGGCGCGTAGAAGGCCTGGCTCAGTCCCGCCAGGCGCTGCGCAAGTGCCCTCAGGTGCTGATCAATGTGCGGTTTGGCGGCGGTGCGAGCCCGCTCGAACATCCGACAGTCAAGGAGGCCAGTGATCGTGTCACTCAAGCGATGGCGGGTCGTGGGCGCGTGCTGTTGCGCAAGTCCGGGACAGAGCCGCTGGTGCGCGTGATGGTCGAAGGTGAGGACGAAATTCAGGTTCGCGGTTACGCCGAAGAGCTGGCAAAACTGGTAACTGAAGTTTCTGCCTGATTTCGGCTTGCCAGCCATGATTGTGTTGGGTAACATCTGCGCCCACTTTGACCGACGAGGTACAGCATGCGTCGCCCTATGGTAGCTGGTAACTGGAAGATGCACGGTACCCGCGCCAGCGTCGCTGAGCTGATCAACGGCCTTCGTCATCTGGCCTTGCCGAGCGGTGTTGATGTCGCGGTGTTCCCGCCTAGCTTGTATGTCAGTCAAGTGATTGATGGCTTGCAAGGTAAGTCGATCTCGGTCGGCGCGCAGAACTCAGCGATTGAATCCGGGCAGGGTGCGTTGACGGGTGAGATTTCGCCGAGTCAGTTAGTGGATGCAGGTTGTTCCCTGGTGCTTGTCGGGCACTCCGAGCGCCGCCAGATAATGGGCGAGCTTGACGGAACGCTGAATCGCAAGTTCGCGGCAGCGCAGGCATGTGGCTTGATTCCGGTGTTGTGTGTAGGGGAAACCCTCGAGCAGCGCGAAGCCGGGAAAACTCTTGAGGTTGTCGGGCGTCAGCTGGGTAGCATCATCGAGGAGCTGGGTGTCGGTGCTTTTGCAAAGGCAGTAATCGCTTACGAGCCGGTCTGGGCTATTGGTACCGGGCTGACTGCTTCGCCGCAACAAGCGCAGGATGTGCACGCAGCCATTCGCGCGCAGTTGGCGGCAGAGAATTCTGAAGTCGCACAAGGTGTGCGGCTTCTATACGGCGGCAGCGTGAAGGCGGCCAATGCGGTCGAACTGTTCGGCATGCCGGATATCGATGGGGGGCTCATTGGTGGAGCTTCCCTGAATGCAGATGAGTTCGGTGCGATTTGTCGCGCCGCGGGAAACTGAAAAAATGCTGGAAACAGTCGTAGTCGTTTTTCATCTGCTGGGTGCATTGGGCGTAGTTGCTCTGGTATTGCTGCAGCAGGGTAAGGGTGCGGACGCTGGCGCATCTTTCGGAGCAGGTGCTTCAAATACTGTGTTCGGAAGCCAAGGTTCCTCTACCTTTCTTAGTAAGTTTACTGCTATACTTGCCGCCGGTTTCTTCATAACCAGCTTGGGGTTAGGTTACTTTGCTAAAGAGAAGGCTCATCAGCTGACTCAAGTAGGTTTGCCAAATCCAGCAGTGTTGGAAGTTCCTAAGCAACAACCGGCTTCTGATGATGTCCCGGTGCTTCAAGAGCAAAAGTCGGCTACTCCAGCGACTGACGTGCCTCCAGCTCAAGAGCAGAAGTAAGAAGAGTTTCAAACGTAGTATTGCCGAGGTGGTGGAATTGGTAGACACGCAACCTTGAGGTGGTTGTGCCCATAGGGTGTAGGGGTTCGAGTCCCCTTCTCGGTACCAATTATCAAGAGAGCCCGCTGTTGCGGGCTTTCTTGTAGGTGGAAGGTTACATTGACCCTGTCAGGGATCGGTCGTATACTTCCGCCCCAGCTTTGTCGCGGGGTGGAGCAGTCTGGTAGCTCGTCGGGCTCATAACCCGAAGGTCGTCGGTTCAAATCCGGCCCCCGCAACCAGTTTAAGGAGCCCCTTTTCAGGGGCTTTTTGTTAGCTGGACACTTTCAACGCCGCTGTTCGACGGCGTTTTCAAGGATGGGCGTTTCGCCCATTTTTTTATTTTGCACAGCATGCACATACATGCACGAGGGGGTTCAGGTGTCGAGCAAGCTAGAAGAGTTGCAGGCCTTGCTGGCCCCGGTGGTCGTGGCCCTAGGCTATGAATGCTGGGGTATTGAGTTTTCGGCTCAAGGTCGCCACTCAATGTTGCGCGTTTATATCGATAAAGAAGGCGGCGTACTGGTGGACGATTGTGCCATCGTCAGTCGCCAGATCAGCGGTGTGCTGGATGTTGAAGATCCTATCGCCGTTGAATACACCCTTGAAGTTTCCTCGCCTGGCATGGAACGCCCACTGTTCACTCTTGAGCAGTTTGCAAAATTTGCCGGTGAACAAGTGAAGATCAAGCTGCGCTCGCCTTTTGAAGGCCGGCGCAACTTTCAGGGCCTTCTGCGCGGTGTAGAAGAGCAGGACGTCGTGGTGCAGGTTGAAGACCATGAGTTCCTGTTGCCGATCGATATGATCGACAAGGCCAACATTATTCCCAGTTTTGACTGAGACGCGGATCCCGCGGATCCAATGGCTTGCGAAAGGCGAGGCGTACGATGAGCAAAGAAGTACTGCTGGTTGTTGAGTCGGTATCCAATGAAAAGGGCGTACCGGCAAACGTAATTTTTGAAGCGCTGGAGCTGGCTCTGGCCACTGCTACCAAAAAGCGTTTCGAGGACGAAGTCGATCTGCGTGTGGAAATCAATCGCCACACCGGTGCTTATGAGACATTCCGTCGCTGGACGGTCGTCGAAGAAGCCGATCTGGACGATCCGGCTATTGAAACCTGGCCGAGCAAGGTTGCAGAAACGCATCCCGGCGCCAAGGTCGGTGACGTTGTCGAAGAAAAGATCGAGTCCATCGAGTTCGGCCGCATTGCTGCACAGACTGCCAAGCAAGTCATTGTGCAGAAAGTTCGCGAAGCCGAGCGTGCTCAAGTTGTTGACGCCTATCGCGAGCGCTTGGGGGAAATCATCTCCGGCACCGTGAAGAAAGTTACCCGCGACAACGTGATCGTCGACCTGGGCAACAACGCTGAAGCGTTGCTGGCCCGTGAAGACATCATCTCCCGTGAAACCTTCCGGGTTGGCGTGCGTCTGCGTGCGCTGCTCAAGGAAATCCGCACCGAGAACCGCGGCCCGCAGCTGATCCTGTCGCGTACCGCGCCGGAAATGCTGATCGAGTTGTTCCGAATCGAAGTGCCGGAAATCGCTGAAGGCCTGATCGAAGTAATGGCTGCATCCCGTGACCCGGGTTCGCGCGCCAAGATTGCGGTCCGCTCCAAGGACAAACGCATCGACCCGCAAGGCGCTTGCATCGGTATGCGCGGTTCGCGCGTCCAGGCAGTGTCCGGCGAGTTGGGTGGTGAGCGTGTGGACATCGTCCTGTGGGACGATAACCCGGCTCAGTTCGTGATCAATGCAATGTCGCCGGCTGAAGTGGCGGCAATTATCGTTGACGAAGATGCCCATGCAATGGACATCGCCGTTGGCGCAGACAATCTGGCTCAGGCCATCGGTCGCGGTGGTCAGAACGTGCGTCTGGCCAGCCAGTTGACTGGCTGGACCCTGAACGTGATGACCGAATCGGACATCCAGGCTAAGCAGCAAGCAGAAACCGGCGACATCCTGCGCAACTTCATCGACGAGCTGGAAGTCGACGAAGACCTGGCGCAGGTGCTGGTAGATGAAGGCTTCACCAGCCTGGAAGAGATTGCCTACGTACCGTTGGAAGAAATGCTCAACATCGACGGCTTTGACGAAGAAACCGTCAACGAGCTTCGCGCTCGCGCCAAGGATCGTTTGTTGACCAAAGCCATCGCTACTGAGGAAAAGCTGGCAGACGCCCATCCGGCCGAAGACCTGCTCTCGCTTGAGGGCATGGACAAGGATTTGGCGATGGAACTGGCGGTGCGCGGCGTAATTACCCGCGAAGACCTGGCCGAGCAGTCTATTGACGACCTGCTCGACATCGACGGCATTGACGATGATCGTGCCGGCAAGTTGATCATGGCCGCCCGAGCCCACTGGTTCGAGTAATTAGGCGCGGCCTGAGGAGAGAAGTGCATGACGCAAGTCACGGTGAAACAACTGGCCGATGAGGTCAAAACACCGGTAGAGCGCCTGTTGCAGCAGATGCGTGAGGCAGGTCTGCCGCACACCGCCGCCGAAGAACATGTGACTGACAGTGAGAAGCAATCTTTGCTGACTCACTTGAAAAGCAGCCACAAGGCGAAAGTGGAAGAACCACGCAAGATCACGCTGCAGCGTAAAACCACTAGCACCCTGCGTGTTGCTGGCAGCAAAAGCATCAGCGTTGAAGTCCGTAAAAAGAAAGTTTTCGTACAGCGCAGCCCGGAAGAAATCGAAGCCGAGCGCAAACGCGAACTGGAAGAACGTCGCGCAGTAGAAAATGCTGCACGTCAGAAGGCTGAAGAAGAAGCCAAGCGTCGCGCCGAAGAAGAAGCGCGTCGCCAGCCTGCTGCTGCGCAAACCGCGACTACCGAAGCTGTCGCAGCGCCTGTTGCGGTTGCCGACCCCGTGCGTGAAAGCGCGCCGGTCGTGGCCGCTGCACCTGCAGCCGACACTCGCAAACGCGACGAACAGCGTCGTCCGGACAAACCACGTGCCGACGATAACAATCGTCGTGGCAGTGGCGATGGCGAGCGCAAAAACGCTCCTCATCGTGCTTCGGTCAAGGAAAAAGCGCCTGCTCCACGTGTTGCGCCACGTACTACCGACGAAGAAAGCGATGGCTTCCGTCGTGGTGGTCGCGGCAAGGCCAAGCTGAAGAAACGCAACGCCCACGGTTTCCAGAGCCCAACCGGCCCTGTTGTGCGCGAAGTGAAGATCGGCGAGACCATCACTGTTGGCGATCTCGCCCAGCAGATGTCGGTCAAGGCTGCTGAAATCATCAAGTTCATGTTCAAACTGGGTACCCCAGCGACCATCAACCAGGTACTGGATCAGGAAACTGCTCAACTGGTTGCCGAAGAGCTGGGCCACAAAGTGACCCTGGTCAGCGACACCGCCCTGGAAGATTCCCTGGCCGAGTCCCTGAAATTTGAAGGTGAAGCGTTCTCCCGTGCACCGGTTGTGACCGTAATGGGCCACGTTGACCACGGTAAGACCTCGCTGCTCGACTACATCCGTCGTGCCAAGGTAGCGGCTGGCGAAGCCGGCGGTATCACCCAGCACATCGGTGCGTACCACGTTGAAACCGAACGCGGCATGGTCACCTTCCTCGACACCCCTGGTCACGCCGCGTTTACCGCCATGCGTGCCCGTGGTGCCAAGGCGACCGACATCGTGATCCTGGTGGTTGCAGCGGACGACGGCGTCATGCCGCAGACCGTTGAAGCCGTTCAGCACGCCAAGGCTGCCGGTGTTCCGCTGGTTGTTGCAGTGAACAAAATCGACAAGCCGGGCGCCGATCTCGATCGCATCCGTAGCGAATTGTCGGTTCACGGCGTGACCTCGGAAGAGTGGGGCGGCGACACCCCGTTCGTATCGGTTTCGGCGAAAGTCGGTACTGGTGTGGACGAGTTGCTCGAAGCTGTTCTGCTGCAAGCTGAAGTTCTCGAACTGAAAGCGACCCCTTCGGCTCCTGGCCGTGGCGTTGTGGTTGAATCCCGTCTCGACAAAGGTCGTGGTCCGGTTGCAACCGTTCTGGTTCAGGACGGTACTCTGCGCCAAGGCGACATGGTGCTGGTCGGTTCGAACTATGGCCGCGTTCGCGCCATGCTCGACGAGAACGGCAAGCCAATCAAGGAAGCCGGTCCTTCCATCCCTGTCGAGATCCTCGGCCTGGACGGTACCCCGGACGCTGGCGACGAGATGAGCGTGGTTGCCGACGAGAAGAAAGCCCGTGAAGTGGCTCTGTTCCGTCAAGGCAAGTTCCGCGAAGTCAAACTGGCCCGTGCTCACGCTGGCAAGCTTGAAAACATCTTCGAGAACATGGGTCAGGAAGAGAAGAAGACGCTCAACATCGTCCTCAAATCCGACGTCCGTGGTTCGCTGGAAGCGTTGAACGGTGCCTTGAACGGCCTGGGTAACGACGAAGTGCAAGTGCGTGTGGTCGGTGGCGGTGTTGGTGGTATCACCGAGTCCGACGCCAACCTGGCACTGGCCTCCAATGCTGTACTGTTTGGCTTCAACGTGCGTGCCGATGCCGGCGCTCGCAAGATCGTCGAGCAGGAAGGTCTGGATATGCGTTACTACAACGTGATCTACGACATCATCGAAGACGTCAAGAAAGCCCTCACCGGTATGCTGGGCAGCGATGTTCGCGAGAACATCCTGGGTACCGCTGAAGTGCGTGACGTGTTCCGTTCGCCGAAGTTTGGCGCGATCGCCGGTTGCATGGTTATCGAAGGTGTTGTTCACCGTAACCGTCCAATCCGTGTACTGCGTGAAGACATCGTTATCTTCGAAGGCGAGCTGGAATCCCTGCGCCGCTTCAAGGATGACGCTTCCGAAGTACGTGCCGGCATGGAATGCGGTATCGGCGTGAAGAGCTACAACGACGTTAAGGTCGGTGACAAGATCGAAGTCTTCGAGAAGGTTCAGGTTGCTCGCAGCCTCTAACTCGCGCACTTCAAGAGCCGTGATGGCCAGCCGCATGCAACTGCGCGGCGCATCAGTCGGACTCTAAACGCAACGCCCGGTCTGGCTTCTGTCAGGCCGGGCGTTTGCCGCTTTCAGACCACACGGGTTTCACCGTGGGGCAGTAACAGGTAACAAGACATGGCAAAAGAATATAGCCGTACCCAACGTATCGGCGATCAGATGCAGCGTGAGCTGGCACAGCTGATCCGTCGTGAAGTCAAAGACCCGCGCGTCGGTCTGGTCACCATTACCGCTGTTGAAGTCAGCCGTGACGTCGGTCACGCCAAGATTTTCATCACTGTGATGGGGCAGGACAACGCTGAAGACATCGCGCAAAGCATTAAAGTGCTCAACTCCGCCGCTGGTTTCCTGCGCATGCAGTTGGCCCGCGAAATGAAGTTGCGCAGCGTTCCACAGTTGCACTTCCACTACGACGAAAGCGTCGTGCGTGGCGCGCACCTGTCGGCCCTGATCGAACGCGCGGTGGCTGAAGACAATCAGCACCCGGTAACGGCTGAACCCGAAGACGCCAAGGAGTAATCGGTGGCTCAGGTCAAACGTATCCGTCGTAACGTCAGCGGCATCATCCTGCTCGACAAGCCGCTGGGGTTCACCTCCAACGCGGCGTTGCAGAAGGTCCGCTGGTTGCTCAATGCCGAGAAGGCCGGGCACACCGGCAGTCTCGATCCGCTGGCCACCGGCGTGCTGCCGTTGTGCTTCGGCGAGGCCACCAAGTTCTCGCAATACCTGCTCGATTCCGACAAGGGTTATGAAACCCTGGCGCAACTGGGCAAGACCACCACCACGGCGGATGCCGAAGGTGAAGTTTTGCTGGAGCGCCCGGTGACCGTTGGTCGCGCCGACATGGAAGCTGTGCTGCCGAAATTTCGTGGGCAAATCAGTCAGATACCGCCGATGTACTCGGCGCTCAAGCGCGACGGTCAGCCGCTGTACAAGCTGGCTCGTGCAGGTGAGGTAGTGGAGCGCGAACCGCGTTCTGTTACTATTGCGCGCTTGGAATTACTGGCCTTTGAGGGTGATACTGCGCGGCTTGCGGTAGATTGCAGCAAAGGCACCTATATCCGCACCCTGGTGGAGGATATCGGTGAGCAACTCGGTTGTGGTGCTTACGTGGCTGAATTGCGACGTACCCAGGCCGGGCCTTTCACGCTTGCACAGACCGTCACTCTGGAAGAGCTGGAAGCGGTACATGCCGAAGGCGGTAACGAAGCGGTCGACCGTTTCCTGATGCCATCGGACAGCGGCCTGCTGGATTGGCCGCTGTTGCAGTTCTCGGAACACAGCGCGTTCTACTGGCTCAACGGCCAACCGGTACGCGCCCCGGATGCACCGAAGTTCGGCATGGTACGGGTACAGGATCACAATGGTCGCTTCATCGGTATCGGTGAAGTGAGCGAAGACGGGCGCATCGCGCCGCGTCGACTGATTCGGTCAGAATGACCGGACGAGGGTGGCTGTTAACAGGCACGGTCACTACTCATTTTTAGATACAGGGATTTGTCCCTGGCCTGTTGAAACCGTCCCTTGGATGGTTTCCTGATAAAAGGATTGCCTCATGGCTCTCGACGTTCAAGAAAAAGCTCAAATCGTAGCTGACTACCAGCAAGCTGTTGGTGACACTGGTTCGCCAGAAGTGCAAGTTGCACTGCTGACCGCCAACATCAACAAACTGCAAGGTCACTTCAAGGCCAACGGTAAAGATCACCACTCCCGTCGTGGTCTGATCCGCATGGTAAACCAGCGTCGTAAGCTGCTGGACTACCTGAAAGGCAAGGACGTGAGCCGTTACAGCGCTCTGATCGCTCGCCTGGGTCTGCGTCGCTAATAAGCGATTGCGCTAGAGGTTGGTTGTCTGTCGTGCGTCAGCGGGTTTCCGCTGGCGCATGACAGGCTCCCAGCCTCAAGTTTTATCTGGATACCTGCTTTACCTGGACAATGAAAGTCGGGCCGATTCCCGGCATTGCCCAAGAATTTCGCAAGAAGACAAGTTCCCCAAGAGCCACAAAGAAGGTAGGACACCGTGAACCCGGTAATCAAAAAATTCCAGTTCGGTCAGTCGACCGTTACCCTCGAGACTGGCCGTATCGCCCGTCAAGCCTCCGGCGCAGTATTGGTCACCGTTGACGACGACGTCAGCGTATTGGTGACCGTCGTCGGTGCCAAGCAAGCCGATCCAGGCAAGGGCTTCTTCCCTCTGTCCGTTCACTACCAGGAAAAGACTTACGCTGCCGGTAAGATCCCTGGCGGTTTCTTCAAGCGCGAAGGCCGTCCTTCCGAGAAAGAAACCCTGACTTCCCGACTGATCGACCGTCCGATCCGTCCGCTGTTCCCAGAAGGTTTCATGAACGAAGTGCAGGTTGTCTGCACCGTCGTTTCCACCAGCAAGAAGACCGATCCGGACATCGCTGCGATGATCGGTACTTCGGCTGCCCTGGCCATCTCCGGCATTCCTTTCGATGGCCCGATCGGCGCTGCCCGCGTTGCGTTCCACGAAAGCACCGGCTACCTGCTGAACCCGACTTACGAACAACTGAAAGCATCGAGCCTGGACATGGTCGTTGCCGGTACTTCGGAAGCGGTATTGATGGTTGAATCGGAAGCTAAAGAGCTGACCGAAGACCAGATGCTGGGCGCGGTACTGTTTGCTCACGACGAGTTCCAGGTGGTGATCAACGCCGTTAAAGAACTGGCCGCCGAAGCTGCCAAGCCAACCTGGACCTGGGCTCCTCAGGCTGAAGCTACCGAACTGCTGGGCGCTATCCGCGCCGAGTTCGGCGAGGCGATCTCCCAGGCTTACACCATCACCGTCAAGGCCGACCGTTACGCACGTCTGGGCGAGCTGAAAGACCAGGTGGTTGCCAAGCTGTCCGGTGAAGAAGGTCAGCCTTCTTCCAGCGAAGTCAAAGCGGCGTTCGGTGAAATCGAATACCGCACCGTTCGCGAAAACATCGTTAACGGCAAGCCACGTATCGACGGTCGCGACACCCGCACCGTACGTCCACTGAACATCGAAGTCGGTGTTCTGCCGAAGACCCACGGTTCGGCGCTGTTCACCCGTGGCGAAACCCAGGCTCTGGTCGTCGCGACGCTGGGCACCGCCCGTGACGCACAACTGCTGGACACCCTGGAAGGCGAGAAAAAAGACCCGTTCATGCTGCACTACAACTTCCCTCCGTTCTCGGTGGGCGAGTGTGGTCGCATGGGTGGCGCTGGTCGTCGTGAAATCGGTCACGGCCGTCTGGCCCGTCGTTCGGTTCAGGCCATGCTGCCTGCTGCCGACGTGTTCCCGTACACCATCCGTGTAGTGTCGGAAATCACCGAGTCCAACGGTTCGAGCTCCATGGCTTCGGTCTGCGGCGCTTCGCTGGCTCTGATGGACGCCGGTGTGCCGATGAAGGCACCGGTTGCCGGTATCGCCATGGGTCTGGTTAAAGAAGGCGAGAAATTCGCTGTTCTGACCGACATCCTGGGCGACGAAGACCACCTCGGCGACATGGACTTCAAAGTAGCCGGTACCGCCAAAGGTGTTACCGCGCTGCAGATGGACATCAAGATCAAGGGCATCACCGAAGAAATCATGGAAATCGCTCTGGGCCAAGCCCTGGAAGCGCGCCTGAACATCCTCGGTCAGATGAACCAGATCATTGGCCAGTCGCGTACCGAGCTGTCGGAAAACGCTCCGACCATGATCGCGATGAAAATCGACACCGACAAAATCCGTGATGTCATCGGTAAAGGCGGCGCGACCATTCGTGCGATCTGTGAAGAGACCAAGGCTTCGATCGACATCGAAGACGACGGCTCGATCAAGATCTTCGGCGAAACCAAGGAAGCGGCTGAAGCGGCACGTCAGCGCGTTCTGGGCATCACCGCTGAAGCTGAAATCGGCAAGATCTATGTCGGTAAGGTTGAGCGCATCGTCGACTTCGGCGCATTCGTCAACATCCTGCCGGGCAAGGACGGTCTGGTTCACATCTCCATGCTGAGCGATGCTCGCGTAGAGAAAGTGACCGACATTCTGAAAGAAGGCCAGGAAGTGGAAGTTCTGGTACTGGACGTGGACAACCGCGGCCGTATCAAGCTGTCCATCAAAGACGTAGCAGCAGCCAAGGCTTCGGGCGTTTAATCATCCCCTTAGCCTGACCGCTTCAACGTTATAAAAATGCCCCGCCGTGAAAACGGCGGGGCATTTTTTTATGTGCAGGAAGATCAAAAGATCGCAGCCTTCGGCAGCTCCTACACAAGCCCAATGTAGGAGCTGCCGAAGGCTGCGATCTTTAGATTTTGCGGTGCGCCAAGTTGCCGGCCCCCGAAGCCAGTGCTAGGTTTAGCCCACAGCCCGTGTAGCTCAGCCGGTAGAGCAGCGCACTCGTAACGCGAAGGTCGCAGGTTCGATTCCTGTCTCGGGCACCACTTTCCTCGCTTATTTCACCTTTCTGCTCAGATCCTCGACGGTGCGCTTGAGCTGATCCATCGCGCGATCCTGATCGCTGATCTCCCGCTTGAGGCTGGAAATTTCGCTGTTGTTCGAGCTTGAGCTGGAACCGCTGTTGCGCTTTAGCTCTTCCACTTGCTTGCTGAGGCTATTCAGGTTGCGTTCCTGTTCATTGACCGTGCGCTTGAGATCGTCAATCTCCTTGCTGCTGGAGTTGGAGCTGGAACCGCTGTTGCGTTTGAGTTCTTCGATCTGACGGGCCTGCTCGCTGATGGTGCGCTTCTGGCTTTCCAGTTCGCTGGCATTGGCCTTCACGGTTTTTTGCAGGTTTTCCAGATCATCGATACTGACGCTGGTTCTGACGAGTGTGTCCTTGCCGAATGAATTGTGGAGGGCGGAGATTTTGTCGGAGTACAGCGAAGGGTCAGAGGTGACTTCGACAGCCGCTTGAGCGGCGCTGGCCAATGTCAGGCTGCCGAGCAGCAGGGTAGCGGTGGCAAGCCGGGTAGACGAAAGCTTCGAAAAACTGCGCATCACTGGGGTCCTTGTGAAGTGCCGGCATGGCACATCGCTATGACTTGGGATTTGGATTTATGTTCCCGAGGTCTTCAGATCCTCTTGCACGCAGCTTTTTGTGGGATAGATGTAAAGACCCGTGTAAATCATCGGCAAAACGTCCTATATTCGTTGCCTGCATGAGCATCGCCCAGCAGTTTTCAGATGATCCCGAATGGTTCTGAAGGCCAGACAAACCGGGCTTCAAACGGTTTCTTTGCGTCAGAGAGATCCTTGATGATCCAGATCCATCTTCCATTCCCCAGATCAGCGAGAACGCCATGACCGTTAAAGAATTGACCCAAGAAGCCAGACACGAAGAAGCCCTCAAGAAGTACGCGCTGGACGCGCATGAATTGATGGAAGAGATCAAGGACTTGCCCGCCGACGATCAGAAAGACCAGATCCAGTGGGCATTCGAGGATGAGGCGGAAGCTCAGGGCTTGCAGCCGTGGGAGCTGACGCTCAAATACACCACAACCCCCGAAGAGTTCGAGGCCGCGCGCCTGGCGCTGCACAAGGAGGCGGCCGAGGTGTTGGGCGTCGAGTGGGAAGAGTACTGCGAGATGAATAATCTGGTGGTCTAAAAAAATGCCAGCCTTCATCAGGCTGGCATTTTTTATATCAAAGGCGTGATCAGAGACTCAGTCGCATCGACAGGTCTACAGCCTTCACATCCTTGGTCATCGCACCAATCGAAATATAATCCACCCCGGTTTCGGCGATTGGCAGCAGCGTGCTTTCATTGATGCCTCCGCTGGCCTCCAGTTTTGCCTTGCCGGCGTTCAGGCGCACGGCTTCGCGCATGTCGTCCAGGCTCAGTTCATCGAGCATGATGATGTCGGCACCCGCCGCCAGTGCTTCCTTCAGTTCCGCCAGGTTCTCCACTTCGATCTCCACCGGTTTGCCCGGGGCGATCTTGTGCGCGGCAGCGATAGCCTCAGGGATGCCACCGCAGGCGGCGATATGGTTTTCCTTGATCAGGAAGGCGTCATACAGGCCGATGCGGTGGTTATGGCAACCGCCGCACGTCACGGCGTATTTCTGGGCCAGACGCAGCCCCGGCAGGGTTTTGCGGGTATCGAGCAGCTTCACTTGGGTTTGGGCGACGAAATCCGCCAGGTACTGCGCGCGAGTGGCCACGCCCGAGAGCAGTTGCAGGAAGTTCAGCGCGCTGCGCTCGCCCGTGAGCAGCGAGCGCGCCGGGCCTTCGAGGTGGAACAACACCTGATTGGGCTTTACCCGTTCGCCATCGCTCACCTGCCAGTGCACGGCGACCCGCGGATCCAGCTGCCGAAACACGGCATCGACCCACGCGGTGCCGCTGATGACGGCGGCGTCGCGGGTGATGATGGTGGCTTTGGCCAGGCGTTCGGCCGGGATCAGTTGCGCGGTGATGTCGCCGCTGCCGATGTCCTCGAGCAACGCACGGCGCACGTTGGCTTCGATTTCGGCGGTCAAATCGGCGAGACGTAGATTCGGCATAACGGGCTCCACAAACAAAGTGGCCCGATTATAGGGCCATGGCGCAAGGCAACCCAAGGCATCAGCGGCCATCCCGTCGTTCGTAAACCTGTATTTGGTCGATTCGCGCGAGCAATCCTGAGCAAGGGTCTTTCATAAGTGTCTATTTTTTTGGGGGCGCAGAGTCTGCTGGCACAAGGAAGGTCTTTTGTCGATAATCCGCCTTTCGTTTGACGTCATAGCTTTGACGTGGCTTTGGGTTCCCGATTATTGAATGGTAGCGGGTGAGTGTTGTTCCACGCTGAGCGCCGGCTGTGTGGTCTGTGAACTCGATCTTTCTTACCGAACCGAACCGAAGAATCACCGTTTCAGGAGGCTTGGATGCACAACGACGGGAATGTAGTGCCTTTGCACAAGGCGACTACCGACCAGGCGACTCACTCGCCGCTCGCCCGCCTGCCCGTGATTCTGCTTCAGGTGCGCGACAAGGCAGCCCAACAGCTCAAGCGGGGCTTGCAGGAGCTGTTCGATAACGCCGACGACACCCTGTTCGAAATGGCCGATCGCGCCCAAAACGACGTCGAGCAAAACATCTTCTTCGAAGCCATGCGCGATTTGCGCCTCAAACGCAAAAGCATCGAACGCGGTTTTCTCGAGCAATTTTTCGAGGCTTTCGTCAGCCTCACGCAGCACGACATCGCTCAGGCTGCCTTGCCTCAGGCCTTGGCTTTCGATACCTCGGTGCCGCTATCCCGTGACGACATGGAGCGTAATGTGGCGGTGGAGGTCATGGTCGGCAAAGTGCTGAACCGCGACGGTTTCGCCCTCGACCAACTCACGGCCCGTCTCAGCACGCTGCTGGGCAAGACGCTGGTCGAACAGCACAACCCCTTGGGGCCGACGCTGCTCTGTGAGTATTTCTTGCAGGCCGGGCGCAATCTGGGGATGGAGATCAAGGTCAAGCTGATCATTCTCAAGCTGTTCGAGCGCTATGTGCTCAGCAATGCCGATCAGCTCTACGCCGAAGCCAATCAACTGCTGATCGCCACCGGCGTGCTGCCGGACCTCAAGCCCGCCCCGGCGCGGCGTGCCACCGATCGGGCGGCGGCCAGTGTTCACGCCGACCCCGCTGAGGCTGGGGGGCGCTCCGGTAATCCTCAGGTTGACGATGGGGTGCAGGAAGTCTTCGCCGCCCTGCAGGAGTTGCTGTTCCATGTGCGCGGCAGCGTTGCGCCGACCCTGGAAGTCAGTGCCCAGACCCAGCCCATTTCCACCCGCGATCTGTTGCGCCTGCTCTCGCACTTGCAGCAGTACGTGCCGGCGCTGGCGGCTCAGGACGACTTCGATCTGCGTAACCAGCTCGAACTACTGCTGACCCGCGTCAGCGTCAAAAGCGGCAAGTCGCGCGTGGTGGGGGTGGCCGACGAAGACGTGATCAACCTGATCGCCATGCTCTTCGAATGCATCCTCGATGACCGCAACCTGCCGGACTCCCTCAAGGCGCTGATCGGCCGTTTGCAGATCCCGATGCTGAAAGTCGCGGTGCTCGACAAGAGTTTTTTCAGCCGCAGCAGCCATCCCGCCCGGCGCTTACTCAACGAAATCGCCGCTGCGGCCATGGGCTGGGGCGAGTGCGATGACTATGAGCGCGACAGCCTGTATCTGCGCATCGAGCAAGTGGTGCAGCGTTTGCTGAACGACTTTGTCGATGACCCGGCGATCTTTTCCGAATTGCTGGCGGATTTTCTCGCCTTCACCAGTGACGAGCGCCGTCGCAGCGAATTACTGGAGCAGCGCACCCGCGATGCCGAAGAAGGCCGCGCCAGGACCGAACTGGCGCGTCAGCGCGTCGAGCAGGCACTGAACCAGGCGTTGCTGGGCAAGGTGCTCCCGCACAGCGTGGTGGCGTTTGTCCAGGAGGCCTGGAGCAAAGTGCTGTTGCTGACCTGCCTCAAGCACTCTGATCAGTCCACCGAATGGCATGCCGATGTGCAGGCCATGGCGCAATTGATCTGGAGCGTGCAACGCCATGACGAACCCGATGCGAGCCTGCGCCTGTTGGCACTGGTGCCGGGGTTGCTCAAGTCGTTGCGCGATGGCTTGAACAGCTCGGCATTCGACCCGTTCGCCACCGGTGAGTTTTTCAGCGAGCTGGAAGTTTTGCACCTTCAGTTGTTCGAACGCCCGGGCCAGAAAAGCACGGCTGTTGACGCACCGATGATGGTCGAAGTGCAGCAGGAAATCGTGCTTCGCACCGCTGACGAAGGCCCGGTCGAAACGGCATCGATGCGTTTGCCGGAGGACGATGTTGCTCTGCTTCAGGTCGATCAGCTGCACCTGGGCTGCTGGGTCGAGTTTCAGGAAGACGAGGAAAACACCCTGCGCTGCAAGCTGGCGGCGATCATTGAAGCCACCGACAAATACATCTTCGTCAACCGTACCGGGATGAAAGTGCTGGAGCACAGCCGTACCGGTCTGGCCCTGGAGTTCCGGCGTGGCGCGGTGCGAACGCTGGACGACACCTTGCTGTTCGATCGGGCGCTGGAGTCGGTGCTGGGCAACCTGCGGCGTCTCAATCGCGGCAAGTGATCGCGCGCCGAGGGTCTATCGCGGCATACTGGGCGCCAACACAGTCGTCGTTGAAGGAACCTGTATGCAGTTGGACCCCGCGAGCGGTTGGTGTCAGGGTGTGCGCATATGCCCCTCGCCCAACTTCAATGCGCGCCCCGAGGGCGAAATTTCCCTGTTGGTGATCCACAACATCAGTCTGCCGCCAGCGCAGTTTCTGACCGGCAAGGTGCAGGAATTTTTCCAGAATCGTCTGGATGTCACGGAACATCCCTACTTTGCGGGGATCGCTGACCTGCGGGTGTCTGCGCACTTTCTGATTGAGCGTGACGGTGCTGTCACTCAGTTTGTCTCTTGTCTTGAGCGCGCCTGGCACGCTGGCGTCTCGTGTTTTGAAGGACGGGACACCTGTAACGATTTTTCCGTGGGCGTCGAGCTTGAAGGCACGGATGATCTACCGTTCACCGATGCGCAATATCAGGCGTTGACGACCCTGACCCGACAGCTGCAAGGCGCCTTCACGGGCATCACCGCGCAACGCATCTGCGGGCATAGCGACATTGCACCCGGGCGCAAGACAGACCCGGGACCGGCGTTCGACTGGGCACGCTATCGCGCGGCTCTGGCAAAAGAGGGATCACAATGAGTTTTCTGGTGCTGCTTCTGGCGGTGTGGATCGAGAAGTTCTCGGCCCTGCGCCATCGGGTTCAACGTGATGGCGGTTGGGTTCGCGAGCTGAACAAGCTTGAAGCCAGCCCACGCATGAGCAACCGTCCGTGGCTGATACTGGCGGTGCTGGTGTTGTTGCCGGTGGCGCTGCTGGGGTTGCTGTTGGTGGTGCTGGAGCCGGTGGCCTACGGTTTGCTGGCGTTGCCGGTGCATCTGCTGGTGGTGATTTACAGCCTGGGCCGTGGTGATCTGCTGGCCGGGCTTGGGCCGTTTCGCGATGCCTGGCGCCGGGAAGACCTGCAGGCCGCCGCCCATGTCGCCAAACGTGACCTGGATATCAGCGCTGACAACGGCGAGCAGCTGCTGGAACGGGTGCAAGGGTATCTGCTGTGGGAGGCCTATCAGAGCTTTTTCGCGGTGATCTTCTGGTACTTCCTGCTGGGCCCGGTTGCGGCCCTGAGCTATCGACTGCTGGCGCTAGCCGAAGAGCATGGTCAGAACCCGGCCGTGGTCGAGCGTGCCGCGCAGCTGCGTCATGCGTTCGATTGGGTGCCGGTGCGACTGCTGGCGGCGAGTTTTGCGCTGGTTGGCAACTTTGTCGCGGTCAGCCGGGTGATGCTGCATGAACTGCTGAACTGGAACATCAGCGCCGCCCAACTGATCGAGAAGGTCGGGTTGGTGGCCGGTGAAATTCCGGCGCCGGTGGTCGGCCCGGACGGCATCAACAGCCTGGACCGGATCTGGGAACTGCTGCTGCGCGCGGCGGTGCTTTGGTATGCCGGGTTTGCGTTGTGGACGGTGTTGTCGTAATCCACAACACCTGTGGTGAGGGGGCTTGCCCCCGTTGGGTCGCGAAGCGGCCCCCGGCGCCCATCCAGGCAGACTAAGTTGTCTGGAATTACGACTGCTTCGCAGCCGAGCGGGAGCAAGCTCCCTCGCCACAGGGGCTCATCCGCTCCAACAACGGCGACCTGTCGTTAACCTTAAGTTACAAAACCTTCCTCCGAATTAAGCTATACAGAGATAGCGCCAATAGTGGCTATCTGCTGTCTCTGCGCGCCTGCCAATAAAAATAAAACATCAAAGGGAGACTTCACAGTGAAGAGCTTGCTCTATCCCGCCGTCGCGCTGATGAACCGCCTGAGCTTCGGCATGAAGTTCAGTCTGATCAGCGTGCTGTTCCTTGTGCCAATGCTGGTGACCAATTTCTATCTGGTACGCGATTCCTACCGCGAATTCCAGGGCACCCAGGTCGAGTTGCAGAGCCTCGACCTGCTGGGCAGCGGCCTGAGCCTGCGCCGGGATCTGGAAACCCTGAACAACCTGGTGCAGATCAACGTCACCCTCGGCCAGTCCGGCAAGGCCGGTCATGTCGAATCGACGATCAGTGCCCTGGAGCAAAGCGTTCTGACCCGTTTGCAAGGGCTGGCGGCGATGACCACTGACCCGGAACAAATCACGTTTTTCGATGGCAAGCGCGATGAAATGATCGTCGCGTTCAAGGCCCAGCAAGCGGAAAACTCCCTGCAAAGCAAAAGTGCGCTGATCGGCAAGTTGCTCGGCAACGCGCAGATTTTCAGCCAGATCATCGCCAGTCAGGCAGGCCTGAGCCGTGACAGCCAGAGCGACATGCGGCAGCTGAGCGAACTCATTACCAACGTCACGCCGGCCGTCACCCAGACGCTCGGCGAAGGCCGGGCGATGGGCGCTTACTCGCTGGGGCAGGGCTTTCTCAATTCGGCGTCGAGCACCCGTTTCGAAGAGTTGCTGGCGCAGATCGAAAAACTTCAGGCCGAATACGGTCTGAAATTGCAGGACGCACTGGGCTCCAGTAAAGCCGCGCGTGAAACCCTGGCTGCTCAGGCCGACAGCAGCAAGGCCTCCCTGAAAAAGGCCAGTGAATTGTTCGAAGAACAGGTGGTGATGGCCGATACCCTCGATGCGCCGTGGCAGGCTTTTTACGATCAGGTCACAGGCCTGATGGACCAGACCTACCACCTCAATGAAGCCACCCTGAAGTTTCTCGATATTCAGTTGCAGCAGAGGCTGGAGCAGCACCGCACCCACATGGTTTTGCAGGCAGTGGCGCTGGCGCTGGTGTTTGTGTTGATTTTTTACCTCTATGGCGGTTTCTACGCCTCGACCCGCACCACCCTCAAGCGTCTTGGCGCGGTGATGGACAAGGTGGCGGCCGGTGACATGACCGTGACTTTCAGCGCCAACAGCCGCGATGAACTGGGCGAGTTGGGTGAGGTGTTCACCGGTACCGTGAAGAAAATCCATGACCTGATCGAGCGAGTGGGCCAGACCGTCGGCGAGGTCGAGCGTCAGGCTGGTCAGGTCGAAAGCGTGTCCGCCCAGAGCAACCAGGCGGTGGCGGGGCAGCGCACACAGATCGAACAGGTCGCCACGGCGATGAACCAGATGTCGGCCACTTCCCTGGAGGTGGCGCGCAGTGCCTCTGCGGCCGTCAGCAGTGCCCACAGTGTCAATGACGAGACCATCAGCGGTCGTGGGCTGGTGGAGTCCCAGCAGGGCAGCATCGCTGCACTGGCCAGTGAGATCGATCAATCGGTACGGGTGATCAACCAACTGGCCAGCGACAGCCAATCCATCAGCCGTGTGCTGGAAGTGATCAAAAGTATTGCCGAACAGACCAACCTGCTGGCTCTTAATGCCGCTATCGAAGCCGCGCGCGCGGGCGAGCAGGGCCGTGGTTTTGCGGTGGTGGCGGACGAGGTTCGGACCCTGGCCAAGCGCACCCAGCAATCGACCGAAGAAATTGAGCAGATGATTGCCAAGCTACATAGCGGTGTCGGTGCAGCCGTCAAGGCGATGGGCACCAGCCATCAGATGGCCAACGGCACGGTCGGGCAGTCCGAAAAGGTCCAGCAGGCGCTGGAAAACATCCTCGGCGCCGTCGGCATGATCGTCGACCAGAACCAGCAGATCGCCGCCGCGGTAGAACAGCAGACCGCGGTGGCTCACGACATCGACCAGAACATCGTCGAGATCAACCGCGCCGGCGAGCGTACCGCCGACGGCGCGCACCAGACTGAAAATGCCAGCCGAGCATTGTCGGCGCAGGTGGTGGAGCTCAAGCAATTGATCAGCGCGTTCCGGGTTTGATGCCACGCAGCAGATCCAATGTGAAGCGGGCTTGCCCGCGATAGCGTCTTACCATTCAACATCAATGTTGACTGACAGTCCGTCATCGCGGGCAAGCCCGCTCCCACAGGTATTGCGTGAATCAGCGGACTACCAGTTGAACAACTCACACGCATTGGCGGTGCTGACGGTAGCCAGTTGTTCGGGGCTGATTGCCATGATGGCGGCCAGTGCCTCGCAGATCGCCGGCAAATGGGCCGGGCTGTTGCGTTGGCCGGGGAACATGGCGGGGGCCATGTCCGGTGAGTCGGTTTCCAGTACCACCGCTTCAAGGGGCAAGCCGGCGATCACCCGGTGCATGCGCAAGGCTTGCGGCCAGGTCGCGGCGCCGCCGAGGCCGAGTTTGAAACCGAGCTTGATGTATTCGCGAGCCTCTTCCTGGCTGCCGGCGAACGCATGAATGATGCCCGCCCGTTTCAAGCGAAAACGTTTGAGCGTGGCAATCACCGCCGCGTGGCTGCGTCGCACATGAATCAGCGCCGGCAGATTGAAGTCCGCCGCCAGTTGCAGTTGGGCATCGAACAGTGTTTGCTGACGTTCACGATCGAGGGTTTCGATGAAGTAATCCAGACCGATCTCGCCCACCGCGCATAGCTGGCGATGGCCCGCCAATCGAGTCAGCCAGTCACCGAGTTCGGTCAAATCCTCAGGGCGATGGTCATCCAGATACACCGGATGCAAACCGAACGCCCCATGCAAATCGGGATCGCTTTGCACCAGCTCCCAGACCCGCTGCCAATTGGCCTGATAAACCCCCAGCACCACCATCCGCCGCACGCCGAGGGCGCGGCTTTCGGCCAGCAGCGCCCGACGATCCGGGTCGAAATCCGGAAAATCCAGATGAGTGTGGGTGTCGATCAGTTCCACGGTTCAATCCTGATGAATACGCTGCTTGAAGGTCCGTGCGATGGCCTGCACGCCGGGCTGGTAATCGGCCTGTTCGATGGCGGCCAATGCCAGCTCCAGGGCTTTGTCGGCGATCAGCTGGTGCTGCTGGGACATGGCGTTGACCGGCAGCGGCAGGAAGTCCAGCAACTGCGTATCACCGAAGGTGCCCAGGCGCAGCGGGCGGGATTTGAGCGGGAAGTCGTGCAAGGCATCGAACACGCCCTGAAGCAGCACATAGGAGGTGGTCACCAGCGCATCCGGCAAATGGCCCAGACGCTGGAGCAACTCTTCCATCAATTGTTTGCCGCACTCACGGCTGAACGACTCACCGTGTTCGATCATCGCTTCGCCTTTAAAGCCGTTCAGCGCTTGCTTGAAACCCGCCGCCCGCTCCTGGCTGATACTCAATTCGGGGCGTGCGCCGATCAGCGCGATCTGTTTTGGCAGCGGGTCCAGCAGGCTGCGGGTCAGGTGCAGACTGGCTTCGCGATCATCGCTGATCACCGAGCAGAAGTGCTCGGGTTCCATCACCCGGTCGATGGCGATGATCGGAATGCCTTTGGCCTGCAACAGGCGATAGCTGTCGTCGCCGGTCGGCAGGCAACTGGCGACGATCAACGCATCGCAGCGGCGGGCACGGAACAGTTGCAGCAGTTGCCGTTCACTGTCTGGCGCATCGTCGGAACTGGCGATCAGCAGCTGATAACCGCGAGCCCGGGCGCCTTGCTCAAGTAGTTTGGCGATTCGTGCGTAACTGGGGTTTTCCAGGTCCGGCAGAATGAACCCCAGGGTGCGGGTGTGCCGACTGCGCAGCCCGGCGGCCTGAGGATTGGGTGTGAAGCCATGTAGTTCGACCACCGCCCGCACGCGCTCGACGGTGGCGCTGCTGATGCGTTGCTGTTCGGCCTTGCCGTTGATGACATAACTGGCGGTGGTCACGGAGACGCCGGCCAGCTGTGCAATATCACTGAGTTTCAACCCGGGTTTTCCTTTTTTATTCGAGTTTGCCCGACATTTTCGCCGATCCTACCTGATTCAGGCAGACGACCATTGTCGCAGCACATCCGACAATTGGACTTCAAGGATGAGACATTATCGAGTAACGTGCCTAACATTCTAGATTAAACGTTTCAGCAGGCGTATTTTCTACGTTATAGGTCGCTTTGGTCGGTTCTGCCGCGAAACCGCCAAAATTGCCCCTGAAAAGGTGTTTCCAAACGCCTAAGCTGAATCAATCAAAACAATACCTGGCGTCACACGGCGCCAAAAAGGAGAAAGCATGCTCGAGCTCACCATAGAGCAGATATCCATGGGCCAGTCGGCTGTGGATAAAGCCAGCGCCTTGCAATTACTCGCTGACAGACTCGTGACCGATGGCCTGGTGGCCGACGGTTACCTCGCCGGCTTGCAGGCCCGGGAAGCCCAGGGCTCGACCTTTCTTGGTCAAGGTATTGCCATCCCCCACGGCACCCCGCAAACCCGCGATCAGGTGTTCGCCACCGGCGTGCGGCTGATGCAGTTTCCTGATGGCGTGGACTGGGGCGATGGCCAGATCGTTTATCTGGCCATCGGTATTGCTGCCAAATCCGATGAACACCTGCGCTTGCTGCAACTGCTGACCCGTGCCCTCGGTGAAACCGACCTGGGCCAGGCCCTGCGCCGCGCCAGTTCCGCAGAAGCCTTGCTGAAGCTGCTGCAAGGCGCGCCGCAAGAGCTGGCACTGGACGCACAGATGATCGGCCTCAGTGTGTCCGCCGATGACTTCGAAGAGCTGGTCTGGCGCGGTGCCCGTTTGCTGCGTCAGGCCGATTGCGTGAGCAACGGTTTTGCCGGCGTCCTGCAGCAGGTCGAGGCGCTGCCCCTGGGTGATGGCCTGTGGTGGCTGCACAGCGAGCAAACGGTGAAGCGTCCAGGTCTGGCCTTCGTTACCCCGGACAAACCCATTCGCTACCTCGGTCAGCCGCTGAGCGGTCTGTTCTGCCTGGCCAGCCTCGGTGAAGCCCATCAGGCGCTGCTCGAACGCCTTTGCGCGTTGTTGATCGAAGGTCGTGGTCATGAATTGGGCCGCGCCACCAGCAGCCGCGCGGTGCTGGAAGTGTTGGGTGGTGAAGTGCCGGCGGATTGGCCGAGCGCACGCATTGCCTTGGCCAACGCCCACGGCTTGCATGCGCGCCCGGCGAAGATCCTCGCGCAACTGGCGAAAAGTTTTGAAGGCGAAGTTCGCGTACGCATCGTCGACGGTCACGACAGCGCGGTGTCGGTGAAAAGTTTGAGCAAGCTGCTCAGCCTTGGTGCCCGTCGCGGTCAGGTGCTGGAATTCATTGCCGAACCGACTATCGCTGCCGACGCCTTGCCCGCCTTGCTGGCGGCCATCGAAGAAGGCCTCGGTGAAGAAGTCGAGCCGCTGCCGGTAGTGAGCCAACAGCGCGAAGTGATCGCTGATGTTGCCGAAGTGCTGCTTGCACCGGCCTCCGGCAGTTTGATTCAGGCGATTGCCGCCGCGCCGGGGATCGCCATCGGCCCGGCGCATATTCAAGTGCTGCAAGTTATCGATTACCCGCTGCGCGGTGAGTCTGCCGCCATCGAGCGCGAACGTCTCAAGCAAGCGTTGGTGGATGTGCGTCGCGACATCGAAGGCCTGATCGAACGCAGCAAGGCCAAAGCGATTCGCGAGATTTTCATCACCCATCAGGAAATGCTCGACGACCCGGAACTGACCGACGAAGTCGCCACCCGCCTCAAGCAAGGTGAAAGCGCCGAAGCGGCGTGGATGACGGTGATCGAAGCCGCCGCCAAACAACAGGAATCGCTGCAGGACGCATTGCTCGCCGAACGTGCCGCCGATTTGCGCGACATTGGTCGTCGGGTGCTGGCGCAATTGAGTGGCGTCGAAACACCGGCCGAGCCTGCGCAGCCGTACATTCTGGTGATGGACGAAGTCGGCCCGTCGGACGTTGCACGTCTTGATCCGACGCGCGTGGCCGGCATTCTCACCGCTCGCGGTGGTGCCACGGCCCACAGCGCTATCGTCGCCCGGGCTCTGGGTATTCCAGCGCTGGTGGGCGCCGGTGCCGCCGTGTTGCTGTTGAAACCGGGCACGCCGCTGTTGATCGATGGCCAACGCGGTCGCCTGCACGTGGACGCCGATGCCGCGACCTTGCAGCGTGCCACCGAAGAGCGCGACACCCGCGAACTGCGCTTGAAGGCCGCCGCCGAACAACGCCATCAACCGGCGCTGACCACCGATGGCCACCCGGTGGAAGTGTTCGCCAACATCGGTGAAAGCGCCGGCGTCACCAGCGCGGTGGAGCAAGGCGCCGAAGGCATTGGCCTGCTGCGCACCGAACTGATTTTCATGGCCCACCCACAAGCGCCGGACGAGGCGACCCAGGAAGTCGAATACCGTCGCGTACTCGATGGCCTGGCCGGCCGACCGCTGGTGGTGCGCACCCTCGACGTTGGTGGCGACAAACCGCTGCCGTACTGGCCGATCGCCAAAGAAGAAAACCCGTTCCTCGGCGTGCGTGGCATTCGCCTGACCCTACAACGTCCGCAGGTCATGGAAGCGCAGTTGCGCGCCTTGCTGCGTGCGGCGGATAACCGTCCCTTGCGGATCATGTTCCCGATGGTCGGCAGCGTCGATGAGTGGCGTCAGGCTCGGGACATGACCGAACGTCTGCGCCTGGAAATTCCGGTGGCCGATTTGCAACTGGGGATCATGATCGAAGTGCCGTCGGCCGCCTTGCTGGCGCCGGTGCTGGCCAAGGAAGTGGACTTCTTCAGCGTCGGCACCAACGACCTGACGCAATACACCCTGGCCATCGACCGTGGTCATCCGACCTTGTCGGCCCAGGCTGACGGCTTGCACCCGGCAGTGCTGCAACTGATCGACATCACCGTGCGTGCGGCTCATGCTCATGGCAAGTGGGTCGGCGTGTGCGGTGAACTGGCGGCCGATCCGCTGGCGGTGCCGGTGCTGGTGGGCCTGGGTGTGGATGAGTTGAGCGTGTCGGGCCGCAGCATTGCCGAGGTCAAGGCGCGTATTCGTGAACTCAGCCTGATCCAGACTCAAACCCTTGCCCAACAGGCCCTGGCCGTGGGCAGCGCGAACGAAGTCCGCGCATTAGTGGAGGCCCTGTAATGGCCAAGATCTTAACCCTGACCCTCAACCCGGCACTGGACCTCACCGTTCAGTTGCCGGTACTTGCACCCGGTCAGGTCAACCGCAGCGACGAAATGCACACCCACGCCGCTGGCAAAGGGGTAAACGTGGCGCAGGTGTTGGCCGACCTCGGGCATCAAGTGACCGTCAGTGGTTTTCTCGGGGAAGACAATCTTCAGGCGTTCGAAACCCTGTTTGCCAAACGCGGTTTCACCGACGCGTTTATCCGTGTCCCCGGCGAGACCCGCAGCAATATCAAACTGGCGGAAAGCGATGGGCGCATCACCGACATCAACGGTCCGGGGCCGAGGGTCAGTGAAGCGGCGCAGCAGGCCTTGCTCGATCGTCTCGACCAGATTGCTCCCGGGCATGACGCGGTCGTGGTGGCCGGCAGTTTGCCCCGTGGCGTGAATCCTCAGTGGTTGCGGGAACTGATCCATCGCTTGAAAAAACGCGGCTTGAAGGTGGCGCTCGACACCAGCGGTGAAGCCTTGCGCGCAGGTTTGGCGGCCGGTCCATGGCTGATCAAACCCAACACCGAAGAACTGGCGCAAGCGCTGGGGTGCGAGGTGGTTTCCGTGGGCGCCCAAGCCGAGGCGGCGAGCCGTTTGCATGCTCATGGCATCGAGCACGTGGTGATTTCCGACGGTGCGGACGGGGTGAACTGGTTCAGTGTCGGCTCGGCCATGCACGCCACGCCGCCCAAGGTCAGCGTGGTCAGCACTGTCGGTGCCGGGGATTCGTTGCTGGCGGGCATGCTGCACGGTTTACTCAGTGCCGATACGCCGGAACAAACCTTGCGCACCGCCACCGCGATTGCCGCCATGGCCGTTACCCAGATCGGTTTTGGTATCGGCGACGCCGCGCAGCTGGCGCACCTCGAACAGGGTGTGCGCCTGCGCCCCCTGACAGAACAATAAGAGGGTTTGCAATGAAGTTAGCCATTGTTACGGCCTGCCCGAACGGTATGGTCACCAGTGTGCTGTGTGCTCGTCTGCTCGATGCAGCCGCCCAGCGTCAGGGCTGGAGCACCAGTGTTGAAGTCGTTGATACGGCCCATCCGGAGCGCCAACTGTCGGCCGCGACCATCGAGGCTGCCGAGTGGGTCTTGCTGGTCACCAGTGCGCCTGTGGATATGTCGCGGTTCGTCGGTAAACGCGTGTTCCAGAGCACCCCGGCCCAAGCCCTGCAAGATGTTGAAGCGGTGCTGCGTCGCGGGGTGGAGGAGGCCGAGGTTTACGTCGCGTCCGAAGCCACCGCCGAGCCGGCTGCGGTCGTTAAAAGTGCGCCACGCCTGGTGGCCGTCACCGCGTGCCCGACCGGCGTCGCCCACACCTTCATGGCCGCCGAAGCCTTGCAGCAAGCGGCCAAGCGTCTGGGCTACGACCTGCAAGTGGAAACCCAAGGCTCGGTCGGCGCGCGTAATCCACTCAGCGCGGCGGCGATTGCCGATGCCGACGTGGTGCTGCTGGCGGCAGACATCGAAGTCGCCACCGAGCGTTTCGCCGGCAAGAAAATCTACCGATGCGGCACCGGCATTGCGCTGAAACAAGCCGAAGCGACGTTGAACAAAGCCCTGGCCGAAGGCAAGCAGGAAAGCGCGTCGACCGGCGCCAAAGGCCCGGCCAAGCAAGAAAAGACCGGTATCTACAAACACCTGCTGACCGGTGTGTCGTTCATGTTGCCGATGGTGGTGGCGGGCGGTCTGATGATTGCCTTGTCCTTCGTGTTCGGCATCACCGCGTTCAAGGAGCCAGGTACGCTCGCGGCCGCGCTGATGCAGATCGGCGGCGAGACTGCGTTCAAGCTGATGGTGCCACTGTTGGCGGGGTACATCGCCTACTCGATCGCTGACCGCCCAGGCCTGGCGCCGGGGATGATCGGTGGTTTGCTGGCGAGCACCCTGGGTGCCGGTTTCATCGGCGGGATCATTGCCGGTTTCATCGCCGGCTATGCGGCCCAGGCGATCAACCGTTATGCGCGTTTGCCGCAGAGCCTCGAGGCGCTGAAACCGATCCTGATCATCCCGTTGCTGGCGAGTCTGTTCACCGGTCTGGTGATGATCTACGTGGTCGGCAAACCGGTGGCCGGGATGCTCGCGGGGCTCACGCACTTCCTCGACAGCATGGGCACCACCAACGCGATTCTGCTGGGTGTGCTGCTGGGCGGCATGATGTGCGTCGACCTCGGTGGGCCGATCAACAAAGCGGCTTACGCGTTTTCGGTGGGGCTGCTGGCGTCGCAAAGTTATGCACCGATGGCCGCGACCATGGCCGCCGGCATGGTGCCGCCGATTGGCCTGGGCATTGCCACGTTCATTGCCCGACGCAAGTTCGCCCAGGCTGAACGCGAGGCCGGTAAAGCGGCGCTGGTGCTGGGGCTGTGCTTTATCTCCGAGGGGGCGATTCCGTTTGCGGCGAAAGACCCGTTGCGGGTAATTCCGGCGAGCATCGCTGGCGGCGCGCTGACCGGCGCGTTGTCGATGTACTTCGGCTGCAAACTCATGGCGCCCCACGGTGGCTTGTTCGTGATGCTGATTCCGAATGCGATCAACCATGCGCTGTTGTATCTGCTGGCGATCGTGGCCGGGAGTTTGCTGACGGCGGTGGCGTATGCGCTGCTCAAGCGGCCTGAGACGGTGGAGTTGGCGCTGGAGCCGGTCAAGGCATAGATCAAAAGATCGCAGCCTTCGGCAGCTCTTATCAAACAAAAAATAACGCATTGTTTTTGCTCTGAAATTTATCCAACCATCACCAACTGCATCCCCAGCTTGCGCGCCTTGCGTTCCAAGGCGCG
>NZ_CAXAQH010000034.1:0-66493 GCF_963970905.1 Pseudomonas sp. EL_65y_Pfl2_R96
GTATTAATATCGCGCATAAGAACGCCGGTTTGTTAGATGTGTTTGCTCGCACGAACATCATCAATCAAATCGGCGTTCTTGTTTCTGTGTTTCCCGGGATTCCGTGAAGAACCAAAAAAAAGCCCCGCGACCGAATGAGGCACGGGGCAAAAAATTGGTTGGTTGCGGCCAACCAAAGGAGCATTTTTAAATGCGGTTACAGGCATTCCTGCGCGGCACGTTCGAAACTCGAAGGCATGAAGTTCGACGCCAGCAAGTGGCGCTCATACAAAAACACCTTGCCGCCGTTCGGGGCTTTGTAGGCTTCCAGAACGTTGTCCGCGGCGACTTTGCTCGGCACCACGATCCGGTAGCCGCGTTGGGTTTGCGAGACGGTCGGGCTCAGTGCGCTGCCTTGCAACTTCGGCACCACGCAATCAGCGTACTCGGCAGGCGTTTTTTTCGTCTGCAAGGTCAGCGTCGGGTTGTTCGGCGCGGAGGCGCAACCAGAGAGCAGCAAGGTGGCGAAAGCCATGGCAGGAACAAATAAAGGGCGCATCGGTGAAGTCCTGAAATAAAAGTCTGTTTCGTTGAGCAACGGTTCGGCGTCACGGTCGCTGTCGTTGCGGTTATGGTTTTGGTGTCTAGCCAGCGGTCACCAGGGCCTTGAGTGAGTGATCGAACTGCTTCAAGGCGCTTAGTTGCAGGTCGCGTTGCTGGTCAATCTGAGCGGCAATCTCGGCTGCAGCTCTGCTGTGTACCCAGACCGAAGGCATTTGTTTCTCGACGGCGCCTTCGGCCTTGCCGATGTATTGCAGGTTGGCGTCGTAGAACCGCGCGGCGAAACGGGCCTCGACCTGACTGTTGCGTTGGGTCAGCAGGCGGTTATGCGTATCGAGCATCACCACCACGTCCGGATGGGCCCGCACCAGCGCATCGAGGTTGTCGTAGACCGTCACGGACAGGAACTGCTGCTGCAACGAGTTCATCAGCCAGTCAATTGCCAGCTCCGGGTCGGAGCTGTTGATGAACGCGTCACGAATCCGCGCATCCAGCGCATCGCGCGCGCCGTTCACCGCCACATCGTGGTAACGCTCAAGGTATTGCAGGTTGTCCTGGGTGTTTTCGCTGTACAGCACACCCACGGTTTGCGAATGCTGCAACCCGGTGCTGGCGCCGGCGATGGGCAGAAAATGGCACGATTGGGCGTCGTCTGCGCAGGCAGTTGCAGCAGTAGCAACCCCGCCCATCAACAGGGCGACAATTGCCAGTCGGGTCAATGTCTTCATCGCGCAAATTCCTTGAGCAGCGTCTTCGATGGAGGCGATTTTCCGCCTTTACCTGACCAAGCAGAACTTGCGTTTCTTGATTGTCACTATTACTTGAACCGATAGTTGCGCCGCGTGCAGATTGCTCACACTCAATCACAACGACAAAACACGGCTTCAGTTCTTGCGTTCGCTCTTTCCTCCAGGTGCCTCCTCGATCACGCGATGCTCAGCTGATTTCTACCCTGCGACTTTGCCGAGTAAAGCGCGCGGTCTGCACGACCGATCAGTGACTTGTCATCAGGGTCGTTGCCGTCGGCGACATAAGTCGCCACCCCCAGGCTCACGGTCACGATCCCGAACGGACTCGCCAGGTGCGCCAATCCCTCGGCCGCGATACCCGACAGGATCGCCTCAGCCACCGTGCGAGCTCCAGGCCCGTCCGTATTGGGCATCACAATGGCTATTTCTTCTCCGCCGTAGCGAGCAGTCATGTCACCTGGACGACGGACACAGTGCTTGATCGCCTGACAAATCACGCGCAGACATTCGTCCCCCGCGAGATGCCCGTAGTGATCGTTGTAGCGTTTGAAAAAATCCACATCGATCAAGATCAGTGACAGAGGGCTTGCGAGTCGCTTGGAGCGTTTGAGTTCGATAGCCAGAAACTGATCGAAATGGCGGCGGTTGGCGAGACCGGTGAGCGTGTCCTCACTGGCGAGAATCTCCAGTGTCTGGTTAAGCTCGATCAGCGTGGTCTGGGTGGCGAGTAATTTATTCTCTGCCCGGATACGCCGACTGATGTGGGAAATCAACCTGCGCCCCAACGCGACCAAGAGTCCCAGCAGCAACAGCACTACAGCGACAGACTGTTTTGTCTGACTCAACCACGCTTGCATCGCCTCGTCCTGCCCCACTGCTACTGTCGTCACGAAGGGATATTGATCGCTTCTCTTGAACGCATAGAGGCGATGGATACCATCGACGTTCGAAGCAAAGTCCACGGTGCCTGATGAGGTGTTGCGCAAGTATCCGGAAAATATTGGCGCGCGAGACAGGTCACGACCGATGTCTTCCACCTGAAATGGATACCTCACCAGCAGGCGCCCTTCGGATGAGGTCAGGCTGATCGCACCGAATTGCCCCACGTGAATGCTTCGATAAAGTTTGAGGAAATGCTCGAGACTGATGGTCGCGGCGATCACCCCGGCAAAACTGCCATCCGGGTGATCGATCCGTCGGCTGACCGAAATCACCCAGGCGCACGTGGCACGGCTGAGAATCGCCGGGCCGACAAAGATGCCGCGGTCCGCAGTGTCGCGGTGATGCTGGAAGAACGCACGATCGGCGTTGTTGCTATTGGGTGAAAACGGCCTGTTGGTCGAAAATACCCAGTCCCCTTGGGCGTCATACAGCACCACGCTATTCAATTGCGGGAGTGCATCCATCTCTTGCTCAATCAACAGGCTCAGCCGTTCGAGCTGCTGCGGGCCACTGCCGTCTTTCTCGATCCTTTCAGTCAGGCCCAGCAGTAGCACTTCACTTTGCTTGAAGGTGCCCTCGGTGTAAGTGTTGAGTGCATGGGTCAGATTCAATGTGTCGGTTCTGATATCACTCAAGGTGTTCTGTCGGGCTGTCCATATTTGCCAGGCCGTCAGCAGCACCACCGATACACACACCAGGAAGATCAGGAAAGTGGCAAGTCGAAGATCACGTTTCAAGGGAGTACCGGGCGGTTGAATACACTTGTGTCAAAGGCTTGCGCATTATAGAGGGCTTTCGCACAGCACTGCTGATGCATGGAAAGGTCAGACCTACTCAATGTTGCCTTGCGCCGGGAATGCCTCCACCCTCAGCTTCTCCATCACCAGCTCAATGAAAGCCGATACCGCCAACGGCAGATGTGGCGCACGGCGGATATGCGTACGACTTTGACTCCTCGGGTGTACCCGGTCGGCGTAGGAGCTGCCGAAGGCTGCGATCTTGAGGCCCCATCGCGAGCAGGCTCGCTCCCACATATGACCGCGTTCTCGGGGTGGATACGGTTCAGTGTAGGAGCGGGCTTGCCCGCGAAGGCGTCCGTCGTTACACCGCTAAACAGCAGTCTTGAACCCCTCCTCCCGCTGCAACGCCCGAGCCTGGATCACATCCAGTATTGCGCAACCTTCACGCGTCAGCAGGTGCACCGCCCGGGTGACGCGGGTCAGGTCGCAGTCGGAAATGCCTGTGAGATTGAGGCTGGACAAGGTGTCGGTCAGATCGCGAACAACAGTAAAGCGGTGCATGGCGCAGGCGGCCAAGTCGCTGAGTTCTTTGTGGGTGTTGATGAAGAGCACCGGGGTTTCGGCGTCATAGGTGTCGATGGGGAGGTAACGTGGCATGACTTGGTCGTACATTGATGTAACTCCTGTAATTAGAGCTACCACCATTCGCGGCCAAACGAAGAAGGTGGCGGCCGTACGCGGGTTGGCCGACCGGACAGGAACCGGCACACCCGAAGGTGTCCCACGCACAGCCGCCATAACACAAAGGTGCTGGCTAGCTGAACGTTCCTGTATCCGACCGGCCAAGGTCGTTCGCGGTGTTTTCCGCGAGCCCGAACTATAGGGGTCGATACCGAAACGCGGCAACAGGGTACGTTGTAGGAAACGTCTTGGAAAGTTGTGCGCCACAAAGTTGATCGTTCCTACGCTCGCGTGGGAACGATCAACACTCAATCATCCTCATGCAATTTGATCCCGCGTTTATGCAGCAGGTACGGCACCAGCAACACCAACAGCGTCAGCACCAGAACCGACGCCGCAATCGGTTGTGTCACAAATATCATCCAGTCGCCCTGACTGATGGACAAGGCGTTGCGCAGTTGTTTTTCGGCCATTGGGCCCAGCAGCATCCCCACGATCACCGGGGCGACGGGGAAATCGAAACGCCGCATCAACACCCCGGCCCAGCCGATGCCCAGCATCAGAAACAAGTCGAACGTTGAGTGGCGCATGCCGTACACGCCGATGGTGGCGAACACCAGAATCCCGGCGTTCAGGTACGGTCGTGGAATCTGCAGGAGTTTGACCCACAGGCCCACCAATGGCAGGTTCAGCACCAGCAGGATAGCGTTGCCGATGTACAGCGAAGCCACCAGCGTCCAGACCAGGTCGCCCGAGGTCTGGAACAGCAACGGCCCCGGTTGCAGGTTGTAGTTCTGGAACGCGGCCAGCAAAATCGCCGCCGTGGCGGAGGTCGGTATGCCCAGGGTCAGCAGCGGCACCAGCGAACCGGTGGCGCTCGCGTTGTTGGCCGCCTCGGGGCCGGCAACCCCCTCGATGGCGCCCTCGCCTTTGCTGGCCGCGAACTCTTTCGGGTACTTGCTGAGTTTGCGTTCGGTCGAGTACGACAGAAACGTCGGAATCTCCGCGCCACCGGCCGGAATCGACCCGAAGGGAAAACCGATCAAGGTGCCCCGTAGCCACGCGGGAATCGAGCGTTTCCAGTCGGCGCGGGTCATCCACAACGAGGTCAGGCGATGTCGGCTGCCCGTTTCTTCCTTTTGGTAGAGCACGCTGTACAAGGCTTCACCGACGGCAAACAACCCCACCGCGACGAGTACCACTTCGATGCCATCGACCAGCTCGGGCACCTCCATGGTGTAGCGGGCAATGCCCGAGGTCGAGTCCAGGCCGATCATGCCGATGGTCAGCCCGATCCCCAACGAGACAAAGCCGCGCAGCATCGATGCGCCGAGCACCGCCGACACCGTAGTGAATGCCAGTACCAGAATCGCGAAATACTCCGCCGGCCCGAACTTCAGCGCCAGCGTGGCAACGAGTGGAGCGAACAGCGTCAGCAAGATCGTCGCGATGGTGCCGGCGACAAATGAACCGATAGCGGCCGTCGCCAGGGCCGGGCCTGCGCGCCCGTTGCGGGCCATGAGGTTGCCTTCCAGGGCCGTAACCATGGAAGACGACTCTCCGGGGGTGTTGAGCAGAATCGAGGTGGTCGAGCCACCAAACTGAGCGCCGTAATAGATGCCGGCGAACATGATCAGCGCCCCGGTAGGATCGACCTTGGCGGTAATCGGCAACAGCAACGCGACAGTCAGCGCCGGTCCGATTCCCGGCAAAACACCGATCGCGGTGCCCAGCAGACAGCCGATAAAACCCCACATCAGATTGATCGGCGCCAACGCGGCGCCGAAGCCGGTTGCCAGACTCGAGAGAATGTCCACCTTGTCGACCTCCTTCGGCCCGGATCAGATCCAGGCGTTGATCAAGGGCGGAAGGGAAACCCCTAGCCCGGCGGTGAAAAGCCAGTAAATCGGCAGCGTCAGGGCGATACCGATGGCCAGGTCCCGCACCGGGCTGCGACTACCAAAACCGCGTGCCGAACAGGCAAACAGCAGTGCAGCGGCCAATACGAAGCCGATGTAGGAAATGAGCAAAGCGACGCCCACCAGCCCCGCTGTGACCCAGCTCGCCCCGGCCTTGCCGCCGGGTTGAGCCTGGGTAGTCTCGTGGTCGTCGGAAAGGTTGCGAAAACCACCGGTGAGCGCCTGATAGCACAGCAACAGGCCGACGACGCCCAGAAACGCCGCGACGGCGTAGGGATAGACGTAGGCTGCCATAATGACGAAGCCCATCTCGGGAGGAAATCGCGAGGCGCCGAACGCCAATACCGCGCTGATGGCGACTACAGCGACGCCAATTGCCAGTTGGGCCGGCATGACTTTCCAGCGCCCGGCCATCTCAAAGCAGCCCGACTTTAACCAGCATCGCCCGCAGGCGCCCATGTTCTTCCTCGACGAACTTGCCGAAGTCATCGCCGGTCAGAATGCTCGGTGACCATGCATTGGTTTTTACGTTTTCTTGCCAAACAGTACTTTTGGTCGCGGTCAGGACGGCTTCGGTCAGTTCTTTGCGCTGTTCAGGCGTCAGGCCCGCTGCGCCGTAAACGCCACGCCAGTTGCCGATCGTCACGTCGTAGCCAGCCTCTTTGAGGGTCGGCGCATCAATGCCTTCAACGCGGTTGGGCGCGCCGATGGCGAGTAAACGGAATTGTTTGGACTGGACGTATTTGGCAAGCTCGGCGTAGCCGCCGGTGATCACCGTGATGTGGCCACCCAGCACCGCGGCGACGACTTCGCCGCCACCGGCGAAGGCGACGTAATTCACCTTGTTGACAGGGACGTCCATTTTGCTCGCCAGTTCGGCGATGCCAATGTGGTCGATCGACCCCTTGGAGCCACCGCCCCATTTGATGCTGGACGGGTTGGCTTTGAAGTCCTTGATCAAATCATCCAGGGTTTTGTACGGGGAGTCGTCGCGTACGGCGATCACGTTGTATTCGGTAAACAGCCGGGCGATCGGTGTCACGTCCTTCAAGGTGATTTGCGGTTTGTTCTGCTCGATGGCCGCGACCATGATCGCGCCGACCACAATCAGGGCATTGGCGTCGCCCTTGGTGCCGTTGGCAAATTGCGCCAACCCCAAGGTGCCACCGGCGCCGCCCTTGTTCTCGAAGGTCGCGGACTTTGCCGTTTTCGCCTCGACCATGGCTTTGCCCAGGACGCGTGCGGTCTGGTCATAACCACCACCGACCGAGCCCGGGGCCATGAACTTGACGGTGTCCAGCGCAAAAACCGGTGATGCAAGCGCGGCGGCGGTAGCTAAAACGGCGAGGTTGCTGCTGAATCGACGGGCCAATGCAAACATGAGTCGTCTCCGGATAGCTGTTCTTGTTGTTTTCGATCAGGGAAGAGCCCCTGCTCGTTGAACATGCGTCTGGAATAAGCGTAGGTCATAGTTGTGTTTGTTGGTGTGCTTTCAATGGTCTGTCTGCCCCTAATGCATGACAACTGCAGGCCTGTGGCGAGGGGGCAACCCCAATGCCGGTAAGTTAAGGTGCGCAAACTTGTGGGAGCGAGCCTGCTCGCGATGGCGGACTCACATTCAACATTTCTATCAGCTGATACACCGCTATCGCGAGCAGGCTCGCTCCCACAGGGATTGCGCCTGTCCCTGTGTTCTACCAAATGGCGGAAGGCAGCCGGAGTCGAACCTGCCCGGGAACGGATGCCGTCCCCAACCGGGTTTGAAGCCCGGCCGCGCCACCGGGCGCGATTGCCTTCCTTGATCTCAGTCTGTTGCTTGTTGAGCCAGTGCATTGTCGAGCCGAATGTGGCGCCGGTCGCCAAAGCGTCGGGTCAGGCCGAGCCGGTCGAAGTACTCAAGAATCTGAATGCTGCGCTTGCGCCCCAGGCCCACGGCATCGCGAAACGCGGCGACCTGAATCACCGGCTCATCGCTGGCCAGTTGCACCAGCATAGCCGCCAATCGGCGCACCAGCGTGTCGGTGTAAAACAGGTCACGGACCACTTGATGCAGCAGCCCCAACCGAGCCATCTTGCGCAGCAGCAGGCGCACGGCGGCCTCTTCATGGCCCGTCGCTTTAGCCAGATCACGCACCCATGGCGGATCGAAACCCGCTTGTTCGAACAGCGGCTGCAACTGTAGCCACAGGATTTCGTCGTCCTCGCTCAAACGCACTTGATGATCGGGTAAATGCAGCCATGGGCCGCTGGCGGCAATCGCACCGCTGGCCAGCAATTCGTCGAGCAGGCTGACAAAGGTCGGCCGGTCCAGCGCGGTGCCGGCGAAACGACGCAGGCGATCCCTGTCCGGTCCCATTTGATCCGGCTCGAGTTGATGAAAGCGTGCGAGGTGCTCCAGCAGCGGTGCTTTCAGGGCTTCCCAGCGCACAGCACTGAACAGTAACGGCCCCTGCCGCGTCTCGATCAAACGCACGTCATCGGGCAACACCCAGGTTTCGCGTGGACGATTGAACTGGCACTCCAGACGCTGCGGATCGAGGCCGGTGTCGCTGTTGGCCAGCAGCGCCGGCAGTGCGGCTTCCAGGCTGGTCGTGGTGGCCAGCGCTTGTAGCTGTGCCAATCGCTCGGGGCTGCGGCGGTGTCGGGCCGGGGCGAACGGGTCCAGTACCCGGCCACCGCCAAGGGTGCGTTGCGCACTTTGGTCACGCAGGATCAAACGGTCGCCCTTCACCGCCAGCATCGGCGCGTTCACCAGCAGTTGCGCGAACATCTGCTCCCCCGGTGCCAGGCTGGCGCCCTCCAGCAACGCCACGCGCCCGGTCACATCCTGAGTACCGAGGTGCACGTGCACCGGCTGAAAGTGCTCGAAGCTTCGCGCCTCGCTGGCCAACAAGGTCATCTCGATATCCAGACGCTGGGTCGGCGCATGCAGCCATTCAGCCAACAGCCAGTGACCACGGTGAACCTGCTCCAGGGCTAAACGGTCGGCACTCAGGTTCAGCGCAACGCGCTGCCCGGCCGTGGCGCTGTCGGCCGCCTGATTCTGCGCATGCAGGCCTCGCACCCGTACGGGTTTGCCCAGCGGGCTCAACATCAGCGTATCGCCCACGGCCACCAGGCCGGACAACGCGGTGCCAGTCACCACGATACCGGCGCCGGCCACGCTGAAAGCCCGATCAATCGCCAGACGAAAGCCGCCACTGACGCTGCGTTGAAGCACCTCATGTTGCGCATCCGGCAAGGCCTGACGCAGTGTCTCGATACCCTCGCCGGTCACGCTCGACAGCGCGATTTGCGGCGCGTCGGCATAAGGGCCGGGGGCGAGCAATGCTTCGATCTGTTCACGGACGGCTTGCACACGAGCAGGATCGACCCGGTCGCATTTGGTAATCGCAATCAGTGCCCGAGGAATGCCCAGCAACTCGACAATCGCCAAGTGTTCGCGGGTCTGGGGCATGACGCCGTCATCAGCCGCCACCACCAGCAACACCAGATCAATCCCCTGAGCCCCGGCCAGCATGTTGTGGGTGAAGCGCTCATGGCCGGGCACGTCGATAAAACCGGTCAGGGCGGCGCCCGGCTCCAGCGCCGCGTAGATATAGCCGAGGTCAATGGTCATGCCGCGTTCACGTTCTTCCCGACGACGGTCGCCGGCCTGGCCGGTCAATGCCTGGAGCAAAGAGGTCTTGCCGTGATCGATGTGCCCCGCCGTGCCGACAATCACCCGTCCCGGCCCTCCTCCTGCAACTGATCGAGTTGCGCCAGCCACGCGGCTTCGTCGTCGAGTTGACGCAGGTCCAGCCACAATCCGTCGTCATCGATGCGACCGAGCACGGCAATCGGCAGCTGACGAAACGCCGCCTCCAGCCCCAGCAATCGTCGCCCGCGCAGACGTTTGGAAACGTTGGGCCGCAGGCATAACGCAGCACTGGGCAGTCGCGCCACCGGTTGGCTGCCGCTGCCGATCATGCCCAGCGCCGGCACCGCGCTGACGCTCCAGCCATCGCCTAACACCTGCGCCAGTGACGGTTGCAGGCGTTCGGCCTGGGTGAGAATGTCGGCTTGAGGTCGGGTCAGCAGGCGCAGGCTCGGCAGGCGTTCGGCCAACCGATCGGGATCGCGGTACAGCGCCAATACGGCTTCGAGGGCGGCCAGGGTCAGTTTGTCGACCCGCAGTGCACGCTTGAGCGGATTCTTCTTGATCTTCGCGATCAGGTCTTTGCGGCCGACAATCAACCCGGCCTGAGGCCCGCCGAGCAGTTTGTCACCGCTGAAAGTGACGATGTCCGCACCATCGAGCAGCGCCTGGCGCACCGTCGGTTCGGCAGGCAAACCCCAGCGAGTCAAATCCAGCAGGCTGCCGCTGCCCAGGTCTTCGAGCAGCGGCAGCCCGTGACGGTGAGCCAGCTCGGCCAACTCTGCCGTCGGCACTCTCGCGGTGAAGCCTTCGATGCTGTAATTGCTCGCGTGTACCCGCATCAGCAGACCAGTGCGCGGGCCGATGGCGGCCTCGTAATCCCGGGCATGGGTGCGGTTGGTAGTGCCCACTTCGTGCAGCCGCACCCCGGCGCGGGCCATGATGTCGGGAATGCGGAAGGCGCCGCCTATTTCGATCAGTTCACCACGGGAAATGATGCCTTCCTTGCGCGCGCCCAGGCTGTTGAGGGCGAGCAACACGGCGGCAGCGTTATTGTTGACCACAGTCACCGCTTCGGCGCCGGTCAGCTCGCGAATCAGCCCTTCAATCAGGTCGTCCCGGTCACCGCGCTTACCGCTGTGCAGGTCGAATTCCAGATTGAGTGGATAGCGGGCGGCCAGTTGCATGGCTTCAATGGCTTCTTCCGGCAACAACGCGCGGCCAAGATTGGTGTGCAGCACCGTGCCGGTGAGGTTGAACACTCGGCGGACCTGGCTGCGATGCTGGATCGCCAGACGCTCACCCGCCCTGCCCGCCAATACGTCGGGGGCGATTTCAACAGCATTGAGTTCACCCTTGAGCACCGGTTCGCGCAAGTCATCGAGCAGTTGCCGCAGGCCGGCCAGCAGCGCGTCATGCCCATAACGTTCGGCCAGCGGTTGGCAGGCGGGATGGCGCAGCAAGCTGTCGATGGAGGGCAGCCGCAAGGCTTGGCTGGCGGAGGGTGCAGACATCAGAGGCTCCCGGAAGCGAATGACCGTCGCGTCTGAGTGTAGCCGCTGGGCTCATAGGGATAGGCTTAGGGGGATAAGCTCAAAGGGATGAGCTCAGTCACCTCCCGGTGCCAGCATCAGATTCGGCGATAGGCGCTGGTAGCCTTCCTGCTCCAGGCGCATGTCCAGCATCAGGCTGGACAGGTCCGCCGAGAGTGCTTCGGCTTCGGCGTCGTTTTCCAAGTAGATCAGTTTCAGGTAGCTGTTGCAGCCGGGGCAGACTTCCGCTCGCAACGGTGCCTGATTGGCAGCATGACGGTCATCCTCGAAGCTGACGTATTGAAGCCCCTTGCTCTGTTCGCAATACACGCATTTGACCCGCACCGCATGCCATTCGCAGGCGCACAACGAGCACACCAGATAACGCAAACCGTTGTATTTGCCGCGATGACGAATCACTCCGGCCATCGCCGGCGAACCGCAGGCCGGGCACTGGCTGAGGCTGTCGCCGCGCTTGAGTTCGAGGTCGGGTGAGCTCAGCAGCCAATGACTCCAGGCGGCTTGCAGCGCTGCACCGAGGAACGGCACCAGCGCTGCCGGCAGCATTGAATACTGGCCGCTGACCAAGGCAATCGCCCACGCTTTGAGCAGGCCTGGGTTGGCGCTGCGCAACGTCGCCACGGCGTTTTCTACCGCTGATTGTGGCGGTGGCTGATAGCGTTGCAACAAAGCTTCGAGAAAGGGTAGCCAAACATTTTCGCGCACCAGACTGTCGGCGGCGAACGGTGGCAAGCCATGTTCCACGCACACCCGAAGACGTTCGGGATCGGGCATGGCGGCCACGGGCGGATCGTCCATCAGGTGCTGCTGGACGTGACACAGCCCCGCGATCAAACGCAAATAGGCCGCCATCGGATGCCCGTCGGCCAAGCGCTCCAGACGCAGCGCTCGCAACGTGAACAGGTTGTTCGGTGGCAGGTACAGAAACGGCGGTGAACTCGCCGCCGCTTCTATCTGCCCAGGCTCGAGGATCGTGGCCAAGGGGTCATCCTTTTTTGGTGATCGGTCGCTCAGGCGTTTCGTCTTGGGTCACTTCCCGGTACCAGAGCTCATGGTGTTTTTTCGCCCAGGCGCGGCTGACTCTGCCACGCACCATGGCGTGGACCGAGCCGCGAATCCAGATACCCGCATAGATGTGGACGATAATGCTCAGCACCAGGATGAACCCCGCCAGCGCATGCAGCAGCATCGCCCAGCGAATACCGGTGATGCCGAAGTACGCACTGAACCAGGCACGCCAGATCACCAGCCCGCTGAACAGCAGCACCAGCATGCAGATCAGCAACACCCAAAACAGTAGCTTCTGTCCCGGATTGTATTTGCCGATCGGCGGCACGCCCTCCTCCTCGTTACGCATGACAGTCCCGACGCGCCTGAGCCACAACCGGTCGTTGGCGATGAAGTAATTCGCCCGCCAGAAACTGAACACCAGGCCGAGGAACAGCACAAACATCGCCACGCCCATGTACGGATGCAAGATGCGCGTCCACGAACCGCCGCCAAACAGGTTGCTGAGCCAGAACAACCCTGGATGAAACAAGGCCAGCCCCGACAGCGCGGCCATGAAAAACACAATCGCCACCAGCCAGTGATTGGTGCGCTGGTTGGAGGTGTAGCGCAGGATCGGTTTGTCGTTCACGGCCTGTCCTCCCCGCCGGGTTTCGTCGGATCAAAGGTGTGCACCGATGGATCGAATTCATGCACCGCTGGGTCGACGATGACTGGATTTTCGTCTTCCTCGACCAGTTGCGGCCCGACGCGCACATAGTGGAAGAACCCGGCCAGCACCGCCGCGCCCATGGCCAGTAACGCCAGGGGTTTGCTCAGGCCTTTCCACAGGTCCACCAGTGGACTGATCGCCGGGTGATCCGGCAGCCCGGCATACAGCCTGGGCGTGTCGGCATGGTGCAGCACATACATGACGTGGGTGCCGCCAACCCCTTCGGGATCATACAAGCCGGCGTTGTCGAAGCCGCGGCTCTTGAGGTCGACGATGCGTTCGGCGGCGTGTTCCTTCATGTCTTCCTTGGTGCCGAAAACGATGGCGCCGGTCGGGCAGGTTTTCACGCAGGCCGGTTCCAGCCCCACCGCCACCCGGTCCGAGCACAGCGTGCATTTATAAGCCTTGTGGTCCTTTTGCGAGATGCGCGGAATGTTGAACGGGCAACCGGTGATGCAATAGCCGCAACCGATGCAGTGGTCCTGATCGAAATCGACGATGCCGTTGGCGTGCTTGATGATCGCGCCGGGGCTCGGGCATGCCGCCAGGCAGCCGGGTTCGGCGCAGTGCATGCAGCCGTCCTTGCGGATCAACCATTCCAGGTTGCCGGCGTCGGTTTCATGCTCAGTGAAGCGCATCAAGGTCCAGGTGTCTGCGCTCAGGTCATGAGGGTTGTCGTAGGTGCCAAGGTTGTGACCGACATCGTCACGCAGCTCGTTCCATTCCGAGCAGGCGACCTGGCAGGCCTTGCAGCCGATGCACTTGGTGGTGTCGATCAGCTTGGCCACTTCCTCTTGCGTGCGCACCGAGGGCGGCACGGTGGTGGTGGCCGAGCGGGCGATGATGTCTTGGCTGGCCATTTAGATTTTCTCCACGTTGACCAGGAATGACTTGGATTCCGGGGTCTGTGTGTTGCCATCGCCGAGGAACGGCACCAGGGTGTTGGTCAGGTAACCGTGGCGGGTGGCGCCGGTGAAGCCCCAGTGCAACGGGATACCGATCTGGTGCACCACCTGATTGTTGACCTGCAGCGGACGAATCCGCTTGGTCACCACCGCCACCGCTTCGATATGCCCGCGCTTGGAACTGACCCGCACCCGGTCACCGGCAGCGATGCCCTTCTCCTTGGCCAGCACCTCGCCGATTTCGACAAACTGCTCAGGTTGGGTCACGGCATTGATCGGACAATGCTTGGTCCAGAAGTGGAAATGTTCGGTCAGCCGGTAGCTGGTCGCCGCATAGGGGAAGTCCTTGGCCTGCCCCAAAGTGTCCCAGACCGAATCGAAGATCCGCCCGGCCGGGTTGCTGGTCGCCTGCTTGTTGTTGGGGTGCATCGGGTTGATGCCGATGGGCGTCTCGAACGGTTCATAGTGTTCCGGGAACGGCCCTTCGTTCATCTTGTCGAGGGCGAAGAAACGCGCCACGCCTTCGGGGTTCATGATGAACGGGTTCATCCCGGCTTCCGGCGGCACATCGGCCTTGTAGTCGGGCACGTCGGTACCGGTCCAGACCTTGCCGTTCCACCACACCAGCCGTTTGTTCGCGTCCCACGGTTTGCCTTGAGGGTCGCTGGAGGCGCGGTTGTAGAGAATCCGTCGGTTCATCGGCCAGGCCCAGGCCCAGCCCAGGTTCTGCTTCATGCCGAACGGGTCGCTGTTGTCACGCCGGGCCATGTTGTTGCCCTGCTCGGTCCAGCTGCCGCAGAAAATCCAGCAACCGGACGCCGTGCTGCCATCGTCCTTGAGTTGGCCGAAGCCGGACAGCTGCTGACCGGCCTTGACCACCGCGCCCGAGGCGTCAGTGACATCGGCGATGGCGTAGCCGTTGAATTCCCGAGCCAGCTCTTCCGGCGTCGGGTCATCCGCCATTTTGTAAGGCCAGTCGAGCTTGAGGATCGGCTCGGCCCAGGCACCGCCGTTGGCCTGATAACGCTGGCGCAGACGCAGGAACAGCTCGGCCATGATCTTTATGTCTGTGCGCGCCTGCCCCGGGCCATCGGCGCCCTTCCAGTGCCATTGCAGCCAGCGGCCGCTGTTGACCAGTGAGCCGTTTTCTTCGGCGAAACAGGTGGTGGGCAGACGAATGACTTCGGTCTGGATGTTGGCGGTTTCCACATCGTTATAAGGCCCGACGTTGCGCCAGAACTCCGAAGTTTCGGTGGCCAGTGGGTCCATCACCACCAGCCACTTGAGTTTGGCCAGCGCCTTCATCACCCGGTTCTTGTCCGGCAAGGCGGCGATCGGATTGAAGCCCTGGCACATGTAGCCATTGACCTGGCCCTTGCCCATCATGTCGAACATTTTCAGGATGTCGTAGCCGGGAATGTCCAGTTTCGGCAGCCAGTCGTAACCCCAATGGTTGTCTGCGGTGGCATTGGCGCCATACCAGGCTTTCATCAGGCTGACATGGAACTTGCCGTAGTTCTGCCAGTAAGACATCTGCCCGGGACGCAGCGGTTTGAGTGCGCGCTTGGCGATGTAAGCGTTGTAGTCCTGTTCGGCCTCGGCCGGCAGGGTCAGGTAACCCGGCAGCAGGTTGGACAGCAAGCCCAGGTCGGTCAGGCCCTGAATGTTGGAGTGCCCACGCAAGGCGTTGACGCCCCCGCCCGGCATGCCGACGTTGCCCAGCAGCAGTTGCACCATGGCCGCGCTGCGGATCATCTGCGAGCCGGTCGAATGCTGGGTCCAACCCAGGGCGTAGAGAATCGTCATGGTTTTGCCCGGTTGCGAGCAGGTGGCGATCTCTTCCCAGATTTTCTGCATCGCGTCCGTGGGCATGCCGCAGACCTGACTGGCCAGCTCCAGGGTGTAACGGCTGTAATGCTGCTTCATTAATTGGTAGACGCAGCGTGGGTCCTGCAAGGTCGGGTCGACTTTGGCAAAACCGTCCTCGCCGATTTCGTAGCCCCAGCCGGACTTGTCGGTGTAGCTGCGCTTGCTCGCGTCGTAACCGCTGAACAACCCGTCCTCGAAACCGTAGTTGGCCTTGACGATGAACGACACGTCCGTATAGGCCCGCACGTATTCGTGCTGGATCTTGTCTTCGGTCAGCAAGTAGTTGATCAGCCCGCCCATGAAGGCGATGTCGGTGCCGGTACGGATCGGCGCGTAATAGTCCGCTACCGAGGCCGTACGGGTGAAACGCGGGTCGACCACAATCAGCCGCGCCTTGTTGTGGGCTTTGGCTTCCGTGACCCATTTGAAACCGCAAGGGTGCGCTTCTGCTGCGTTGCCACCCATCACCAGAACCAGATTCGCGTTGGCGATATCGGTCCAGTGGTTGGTCATGGCACCACGGCCATACGTCGGGGCAAGACTTGCCACCGTCGGGCCATGTCAGACACGTGCCTGGTTATCGAACCCCAGCATGCCGAGACTGCGAATCACCTTGTGGGTGATGTAACCCGCTTCGTTGGACGAGGCCGACGCCGCGAGAAAACCGGTGGTCAGCCAGCGGTTCACCGTTTGCCCCTGGGCGTTCTTTTCGATGAAGTTGGCGTCGCGGTCGGCCTTCATCAGGTCGGCGATGCGATCCAGCGCTTCATCCCAGGAGATTCGCGTCCACTCCTTGGTGCCGGGCTTGCGCACCTGCGGGTATTGGAGACGGCTGGGGCTGTGAATGAAATCGAGCAAGCCTGCGCCTTTGGGGCAGAGGGTGCCGCGATTGACCGGGTGGTCGGCATCGCCTTCGATGTGGATGATGCTCTGGGCGACATTCTTCGCGTTGTCGCCCTGGCTGTACATGATCAAGCCGCAACCGACCGAGCAGTACGGGCAGGTGTTGCGGGTTTCATGGGTATGGGCGAGCTTGAAATGACGCACTTGTTCGGCGAAAGCTGGCGTCGGGGCCATGCCCAGCGCGCCGAGGCTTGAGCCCGCAAGGCCGATACCTGCGACCTTGAAGAACTGACGACGGTTGAGGTCCATCGTGCACTCCTGATCAGGTGGAAACCCGGTGCGTTGGCCGGATTTTTCTGGACGATCACGGTGACGGCAACGGAACTACCGCCACTTTAAACTGTAGACAATGCTGTTTTGTGCTGTGGAAAAACCGACCGTCGGGTAATACCGCAAGCCAGCCGGACACACAATTAATGTGGGAGCGAGCCTGCTCGCGATAGCGGTTGGCCAGGCAACATCAACGCTGGCTGTGATGGCCTCATCGCGAGCAGGCTCGCTCCCACAGAGGTTGGCGCTTATCATGGCCACCGGATTCACCCCCGCCTTTTATGAGACTGAGCATGACTTTCGATTTTGATCAGGTGTTCGACCGCCATGGCACCGGCAGTACCAAATGGAGCCGTTACCCGGCCGACGTGCTGCCGATGTGGGTCGCCGACATGGATTTTGCCGCGCCGCCAGCGATCATCCAGGCCCTGCAACAACGCCTGGAACACCCGATGCTCGGTTACAGCGTGGCCCAGGACAACTTGCGTGACGCCATCGTCGCCGACTTGTGGAACAAGTACGCCTGGCGCGTACAGCCCCAGGAGCTGATCTTCCTGCCGGGTGTCGAGTCGGGTTTCAACATGGCCCTGCATGCGCTGGTTCAGCCGCAGCAGAACGTGGTCGTGCAGACGCCAAACTACCCGCCGCTGCGCCATGCACCGGGCCACTGGCAGCTGAACAAAGTCGAACTGGATTTCGACGCGTTGGCCGATGGCACGTATGCGACGCCACTCGATACCTTGCGGCAGTCGCTGCAAGGTGGCGGCGCGTTGCTGCTGAGCAACCCGCATAACCCGCTGGGCAAGGTCTTCCCCCGCGAAGAACTGCAAGCAGTCGCCGACATCTGCCTGGAACAGGACGCCTGGATCATCTCCGACGAGATTCACGCCGAACTGTGCTTCGACGGGCGTGTGCACATTCCGATCGCCTCGCTCAGCCCGCAGATCGCCAAACGCACCATCACCCTGATGTCGGCGAGCAAGGCTTACAACATCGCCGGCCTGAAGACTTCGTTCATGATCATTCAGGACGCGGCGCTGCGCCATCGGGTCAACAGCGCCCGCTGCGGCATGGTCGACAGCGTCAACCCGTTGGGCATGGAAGCCACCCGCGTCGCCTACAGCGAAGGCGGCCCGTGGCTGAACGGGCTCATGGCCTACCTGCAAAGCAATCGCGATTATCTGGTGGAGGCGGTTCGCACGCGGTTGCCGGGCGTGACCATGAACATACCCCAGGGCACTTATCTGGCGTGGCTCGACTGCACGGCGCTGGGGCTGGACAACCCGCAGCAGTTCTTCCTTGAACAAGCGAAGGTCGGGCTGAGCGCGGGGCTGGATTTCGGCGATAACGCCCGGCAATTCGTGCGCCTGAACTTCGGCTGCCCACGGGCGCTGCTGGAGGAAGGGATCGCGCGGATGGAGCGTAGTTTGCGTAACCGCTGACTCCTGCGGCAACAACGATCAAATGCAGGAGCTGGCGTAGCAGCTCCTGCGTCGTCGCCCACGCTTTCTGGCAAGTCACCGCGTTGCATCAACGGCAGTCTTGACCGTCCACCAGCGCGGCAGCAATTGCTTGACCTTGCTCTCACCAAACCGGTCATCGATCAGCATCACTACCCCTTGATCCTGCCGGGTGCGGATCACTCGCCCCGCCGCTTGCACCACTTTCTGCACACCCGGAAACAGGTAGGTGTAGTCATAACCGGCCCCGAAAATCGCCGCCATGCGCTGTTTCATCTGTTCGTTGACCGGATTGAGTTGCGCAAGCCCCAGGGTGGCAATGAATGCACCAATCAACCGCGCGCCGGGTAAATCGATGCCTTCGCCGAATGCTCCACCCAGCACCGCAAACCCTACGCCCTGACTATGGACGGTGAATTGATCGAGAAACGCCTGACGCGGCCCTTCCCCCATTCCCCGGGACTGCGACCACAGCGTGATGTGCGGATGCCGTTCGGCCAGCAACTGGGCCACTTGCTGCAAATAATCGAAGCTGCTGAAAAATGCCAGGTAGTTGCCGGGGCGCTGGGTGAACTGTTTGGCGATCAGCTCGACGATGGGTTCAAGGGATGCCTGACGGTGGACATAACGGGTCGAAATCTGGCTGACGATGTGCACTTGCAGTTGTTCTGCGCTGAACGGCGACTCCACATCAATCCAGACTGTAGTCGCCGGTGTTCCCAGCAAATCGGTGTAGTAATGCCGAGGGCTCAAGGTGGCGGAAAACAGCACGGCGCTGCGCGCAGCAGTCAGGCGCGGGCGAATGAAACCGGCGGGTACCACGTTGCGCAGGCACAGCTGCGACAGGTTGCGTTTGCGCTCGAGGTCGCGCTTGCTGATGTCGAACAGGAAATGCTCATCGAACAGTTCAGCCACGCGGCCGAATTGCAGCATGTCGAAGTAAAAATTCTGCAATCCGCTGTCCAGGCCTTGGGGATGATCGTTCAGGTAATCGCCGATGCTCGCGCAGCACAAGGACAGCGCCTGAAGCAGTTTTTCCGGGGCTTTGTCGTAGGCCTGATACGGGCTGAGTTGCTGATCATGCAGGGCATTCCATTCACGATTGACCCGTTGCAAGGATCTCTTCAGTGGCTCAGGCGCGTTTTTTCGCACGCTGTTCAACGTTGCCTGGTCGAGGCTGGCGCTGTACATCTGCCGGCCACGCTCCACCAGATTGTGGGCTTCGTCCACCAGCACCGCGACGTTCCAGTTATTGGCCTGGGCCAGCCCGAACAGCAACGCGCTGAAGTCGAAATAGTAGTTGTAGTCGGCGACCACCACGTCCGCCCATCGGGCCATTTCCTGGCTCAGGTAATAAGGACAAACCTCGTGCTGCAGGGCAACTTCGCGCAAGGCACTCTGGTTCAGCAGGCTCAATTGGCGAGCGGCCTGACGCGCGGCCGGCAGACGATCATAAAAACCCTGGGCCAACGGGCAGGATTCGCCATGGCAGGCCTTGTCCGGGTGCTCGCACGCCTTGTCCCGGGCAATCATCTCGAGGACTCGCAAGGGCGGAGCGTCGGCGCTGTCGAGGATGACCTGAGCCGCATCCAGCGCCAATTTGCGCCCCGGAGTTTTCGCCGTGAGGAAAAACACCTTGTCCAATTGCTGCGGCGCCAGGGCCTTGAGCATCGGGAACAGCGTGCCGATGGTCTTGCCGATCCCGGTCGGCGCCTGGGCCATCAGGCAGCGACCGGTGCTGACAGCCTTGAACACCGATTCGGCCAGATGCCGTTGGCCGGGTCGAAAATCGGCATGGGGAAATGCCAGCTGTTGCGCCGCCAGATTACGCCCCTCGCGATGGGCCATTTCCTGCTCGGCCCAGTGCAGGAATAACCCGCAGTGGCGCTCGAAGAGCCGCTGCAAGTCGGCGGCGTTGAAGGCCTCGACCAGACGGGTTTCCTTCTCGCTGACGATGTCGAAGTACACCAGCGCCAAGTCGATCTGCGCCAGATCCAGTTTCTGGCACATCAACCAGCCATAGACTTTCGCCTGCGCCCAGTGCAGCTGTCGGTGGTTGGCCGGTTGTTTACTCAGATCGCCACGGTAGGTTTTGATTTCTTCGAGGCAGTTTTGCGCCGGATCGTAACCGTCCGCCCGGCCTTTCACGGTCAAGGTTCGATACTGGCCCTCAAGCGCGACCTCATTCTGGTAACCCTCGCTGCGTCGTGACGCGACGGTGCGATGCCCGACGATGCCTTCCAGCGCGGTCGGCGACGGGGTGAAACGCAGGTCGAGGTCGCCGACCTTGGCGGTGAATTCACACAACGCCCGCACCGCGATGCTGTAGCTCAAGCGCCCTGCTCCGCCCATTGCACGTAGCAAACGGCAATAGGCATCTGGTGCTCGTGACAAAACTCCAGCCAGCGCAATTGATTGTCTTGCAGGCGATCGCCGGGGCCTTTGACTTCGATCATTCGGTAGGTTTTGTGTTGCGGCCAGAACTGGATCAGGTCCGGCATGCCGGCGCGGTTGGCCTTGATGTCGAGCAGCAGTCGATTGAACCAGTGCTTGAGGTGTTCGGCGGGTAGACAGTCGAGCGCCTGCTCCAGCAGTTCCTCGCTCAGCACGCCCCAGAATACGAACGGTGACTGCACGCCCCACTTGGCGTTGTATCGCTCGCGGATGGTCTGGGTGTAACGCCCGTCATCAAGTTCATCGAGGCAGGCCTGGAACAGATCCGCGCGCCGCGCATGGAAATCTTCGTTGTGCAGGTCCACGGGCCCACGCTGGAACGGGTGGAAAAACGCCCCCGGCAACGGGGCGAAGATCGCCGGCCAGCACAGCAGCCCGAACAGCGAGTTGATCAGGCTGTTCTCGACGTAATGCACCGGCGCCGACTCGTCCGCCAGGTGCGCTTGAACGTAATACTCCACCGACAACGCCGGATCGTGCCGGGGCAGTTCAAGGTCCAGACGCTGCATGGCCCGAGGAGCTGGCCGCTTGATCGGCGGCCCACCCAGTTTGCGCCGCAGTCTGGGCAGCACACGCGATAAATGCTGATGCTCGGTGGCGCTTTCCGGGGCTTGCTCGGCGTGTGCGGCCAAATCCATGGCCAGTTGAAATTCACCACAGCGCTCCAGCACGCGAATCAGCCGCAGACGCGCGCCGGGGTAGGCGCAATCGCGGTAGAGGCCCAGGGCGGTGGAAAAATCCGCGAGGCGTTCGCAGTGCTGAGCGATCTGGAACAGCAGCTTGCCCCGACGTCTTTGCAGCCAGGGATTGGCGAGTTCCAGCCCGTTGATCTGCTCGACGATCGCCGCCACGTCTTCACCGGCCTCGAAACGCTGCTGGCAGCTGTGCAGGAACAGGCACGCGTCGACGTCCTCGCGACTGCGCAAGCCTCGGGATTCGGCGCAAAACTCGACTTTCTCGTAGGTGTAGATGCCAAGGTCGGCCAGAACGAACTCCGACCAGTCCTGGTAAAGGTTGCCGAAGAACATCAGGCGCAGGCGGTCGCACAGGCCCATGATGGTCAGGCTGAATAATCGGTCATCCAGTGCCGGGCACCACTGGGCAAAACGTTGCGCTTGGTGAAACTGCTCGCTCAGGGCCGGCAGCCAATCGCTCTTCTTGCCTTTCGGTTGATCGATGGCTGCGCCAAAACACTGGAGAATCTCGGCCTTGAGCAGCACTTCGAACACCTCCTCGATGGGCAATGGCAACTGATCATCGATCCAGCCCAATGCCAGCAGCGGCGCCGCGGCGCTGGCGATGTCGCCGATCTCGACGTAACTCAGTTTGCCGGCCCTGAAATGCACGCCCTTGCGCATCACCATTCTGACCAGCAAGGCCCGGGGCTCGCGGGGCAGCCGATTGAAGTCGCGGATGAAGTCCTGTTCTTCGATGCTGAGTACATCGGCATAACGATGCTCAAGCCAATCAAGCACTTGCATGAAGTTGTTCAAGTAATAGAACGGGTCGTCGAGAGGATTTACAATCACGGGCAAAAGGGCCATGGCTAGCGAACACTGGTTATGCGTACAGATACCAGCTATGTCCCACCCGGTGCAAACGGAAAAGGATCAGTGGCGACGCTATTCGGCAATTTTCGGGTGACCATCGAACTTTCTGCCATTCCATCGCACCAACCGCGTTAGAAGCACAGTGACGATTGACCTCAAGCGAGGCGTTCGCGCTGTTTTTATTGAGTGATGTGAGGTGTGTATGAATTTCAAGACTCTGGGTTTGCCCCTGGCGGCAGCGGCCTTTTTGGCCCTGGCCGGTTGCTCGACGCCAACGGTCGTGACCCTGCAGAACGGCACCCAGTATTTGACCAAGGACATGCCGAACACCAAGGGCAAGGACGGTTTCTTCGAGTTTGAAGATATTTCCGGAGCGAAGGTGAAAGTCCGCGCCGATGACGTGGCCACGGTTCGCAAGGAGGACTGATCCTCTGAGCGGGCTACTCATCATGCCGGTAAGTTAAAACGCAGAACCTGTGGGAGCGGGGCTTGCCCGCGAAGAACGATGACGCGTAATACCTGAAAAACCGCGGTGCTTTTTTCGCGGGCAAGCCTGTTGTGGTCCAGTTTTTTTGGACCGTCCTGTAGGAGCCAGGCTTGCTCGCGAAGAGGCCCTTACCGGCGCCGCATCACCCTCAGGCGATCACAACCCCACTTCCGGACAAACTGTCCAGCCCAACCCCCACCAGGGTCACCGAATCACCGCCAAACGTCAGCAGCGTATCCTGCCCCACCGCCGTGGCATGGGCCCGGTAGTCGTCGTTCGGCGCAACGCCCTGAACCCCGAGGAACACCAGTTTGTCGTTGGCTTGATAGCCCACCACCCGGTCCTGGCCAAACGCGCCACTGAACAGGAAGGTATCGACCCCGCCGCCTGACTCGATCAGGTCATTACCCGCGCCGCCGACAAACACGTCGTTGCCGGTGCTGCCAAGCAAATGGTCGTTGCCATCGAGGCCAAACAGCCAGTCGCCCGTTGCGTGGGCCTTGAGGGTGTCGGCTCCGGTGGTGCCCTTCACGCTTGAGGCGTACTGGGTCAGGTTGCTACCGACGGTGAGGCCATTGGCGGTGACGCTGTGGGTCACGTCATCCTTGAACACGCCCCAGAGAAACCCCGGCTCCTTGGTGACGATGCTGCCGATGTCACGGGTGATGCTGATGCCGCCATTGGCATCGCGCACGTACAGGTTGCCGGCACCGTCATTGGCAAAGACGAAGTTCTTCACCGACTGCTGCAGGTCCAGCACGTTGCTGCCCTTGCCGCCCAACAGGATGTTGTAGCCACCGCCATCCCTGAAGGTGTCGTTACCGTCGCGACCTTCCAGGTAGTCGTTGCCTTTGCCGCCCTGGATCAGATCACTGCCGTCGCTGCCGATGATGAACGTGCTGCCTTTGTGGGTTTCGGCGTTGCGGTTCAAGTCCTGGACCCAGGTGTTGCTGCGCGCCGGGTCCGAGAGGTTGGCGACGATGATCGTCGAATCCTTGCTGGTCAGGTCGTAGAACGTCGACTCCAGCACCCGGGTCATGCCGTCGCCGTAACCGGTGGGCAAGTGCGAGATCCAGGTGGGAATGTTGAGGATGGAATACGGCAGCACGTTCCACGCCGTCGAGGCGTAGTGGTCGTTAAAGCTGACGATGTTATCGGTCGTCGAATCCTTGGCGGCATCGTGCACGCCTACCGAGGACAGGTTGAACGACGAGCCATCGAGGGCACGGAACACCGGGTCGTTTTCATAACCGACGTTCAGCACTTTGTCGTTGCTGCTTTGGGTCGGCGAGGCGTAGGCGATGTAGTTGGAATCCTGGTAGAACCCGGACCATTTGTTGCTGCTCAAGTCCGCCAGGCTGTTGACCGCCAACCCGCCGAGGCTGTGGCCGCTGACCAGCACGTCCTTGCCCGACAGCCCATTGGCCTGGGCAAATGCCGCGACGTTGCCGAGCAAATTGCCGAAGGCCTCGCCCACGTAGTTTTTCGCGTAATCCTTGGGCCCCAATGCCGCCAGCAAATCGTTGATCACATCACCGATGGAGTCGCCGATCTGGATTTCCCGTGGACCGCTGGTGCCACGAAAGGCGATGCCGATTTCGGTGAGATGGCCCTGGGCGTCGTACTTGCCAAGGATCTCTACTTGAGCGCTGGTGTAACCGTCCTTCTCGCCGAAGAAGGTTCCGCGAGCGTCGGTCTTGCCGTCATAGCCCAGTTGCGCGGCGGTGATCGGCGTCCAGCCGGCTTTTTGCACGGCGTCGAGTGCGGCCTTTTCCGAATCGGGGTTCCAGGGAATGCCGGGGATGACCCCCTGGGAATCGGTGCCGCCGATCAGCGCAGTGACCAAGGTTGCCGGCAAACCCAGGCCGAAACCGTTTTGCTGGTAACCGGTGGCGAAACCGTTATCGAGGTTGTGATAGGAATACAGCGTGATCGCCATGGCGTCGCTGAACAACGCCTTGGAGTCTGCCGTACCGAAGTTTTTGTAGTCATACACACCCATGGGTATTGCCTCTCTCTTTGTTGGAATTGTCAGAGATAGCTCACAACCGAGGCGCCTCACTGACGAGGCGCCCCGGAGCATTTAGTGCATGCAGCCTTTACGCAAACGTAATTCCCGAAGCCGAGAGATTATCCAGACCCACGCCCACCAGCGTTACGGCGTAATCGCCAATCTTGAGCACCGTGTCGTTGCCGGCCTGTGAAGCGTGCTGGGTGTAGTCATAGCCCTGCCCCGCGCCCTGGACGCCCATGAACACCAGTTTGTCGCTGCCCTGATAGCCATTGATCGCGTCAAAGCCGAAGGCGCCGCTGAACAGGAAGGTGTTGCCGCCGCCCGAGGCCTGCATCACGTCATTGCCCGCGCCACCGACGAGGGTCACGTGGCTTTTGTCGCTACGCAGCAGGTCGTCGCCGGCATTGCCGAACAACCAGTCACCGTCGACGCTGGCCACCAGCGTGTTGCCGTAGGCATTGCCGTTGAGCGAGTGGTTGTAGTGGGTCAGTTCAGTGCCATTGATCAAGCCATTGGCGGTGACGTTGTAGGTCACCTCCTTGCTGCCCCACCACGAACCCGACTCCTTGCTCACCAGCGCGTCGATGTCACGGGTCATGCTGATGCCACCGTAGGCATCGCGCACATACAGGGTGCCGTCGCCGTCATGGGCAAAACTGAAGTTCTGCAACGGCTTCTGCAGCTCGAAGGTGTTGCTGCCCTTGCCGCCCAGCAGCAGGTTGTAGCCACCGTCATCGCGGAAGCGGTCGTTACCGTCACGGCCTTCGATGAAGTCATTACCCGCGCCGCCCTTGAGCAAGTCATTGCTGTCGGTGCCGATAATGAAAGTGCTGCCGGTGTGGGGCTCGCCGCTGCGGCCCAGGTCCTCGACCCAGGTCGTGCCTCGGGACGATTCCGACAGGTTGGACACGATCAGTGTCGAGTCCTTGTCGGTGAGGTCGTAGAAGCGCGAGTCGATCACCCGGTTCAGGCCGTCGGCATAGCCCAACGAGCCATGGGCCGACCAGTTCAGCGGGTTAAGGATGCTGAACGGCACCAGGTTCTGCGCGGTGGAGGCGTACTGGTCATTGAAGTTGACGATGTTGTTGGTCGCCGACTCCTGATGGCCGTCATGCTTGCCCAGCGAGCCACTGCTGAAGGTGGTGCCGTCGAGTACGCGAAACACCGGGTCGTTTTCGTAGCCGATGTTCAGCACGTTGTTGCCGGTGGCGCTTTGGGTCGGCGAGGCAAAGGCAATGTAGTTGGCGTCCTTGAAGAAGCCGCCCCAGTTATTGCCGCTCAACTCCGCCAGGCTGTTGACGCCCAACCCGCCGAGGCTGTGCCCGCTGACCAGCACGTCCTTGGCGCTCAGGCCGTGGGCGATGGCAAACACGGCGACGTTTTTGAGCAAGGTATCGAAGGCGTTTTTCGCGTAGTTCGCCGCGTAATCCGCCGGGCCGACTGCGGCCAGCAGGTTGTTTTTCATGTCGCCGAAGGTGTCGCTATACCCCAGGCCGCCGGTGCCACGGAAGGCGATACCGAGGCCGATCAGCTTTCCTGCCCCGTCGTATTTACCGAGGATTTCGGCTTCAGCGCTGGTGAAGCCGTCCTTCTCGCCATAGAAGGTGCCTTGAGGCCCGACCTTGCCCTGATAGCCCAACGCTGCCGCGCCAATCGGTGCCCAAGCGGTTGCCGGCAATGGCTGGCCGGTGGGCGTGTACGCGTAGAGCGTCAGCGCGATTGCGTCGGAGTACAACGCCTTGCCGGCCTCACTGCCGGCATTTTTATAATCAAACAGTCCCATGTTGTTGCTTCCTTTGCGTCAAATCAGAACTGCCAGTCCAGGGTCAGGCTCACACCGTGGTCCTTTTCCCGGGAGCCGAGCATTAGTTGCGTTGCCAAAATCCCTGTGGCTCGAGGCCTGCCCAATCCTGTCAGTCAAGGTGCGGGACCTGTGGGAGCGGGCTTGCGGCTACTGAGTTTTCGGGCCTTGGCCGAACGCCTCATCCACTTTGGCAAGGTCCTGCTCGCTCAAGGTGCCGGCGTAGTAGTGCAATTTGGTCCAGGCCATCAAATAGTCGTAGCGCGCCTGGGCCAGGTCCCGGCGGGTGGTAAACAGTTGTTGTTCGGCGTTGAGCGCATCGAGGTTGACCCGTTCGCCGCCCAGAATGCTTTGCTTGGTCGAGACCACCAGCGCTTCGGCCGACGTCAGGGCCTTCTGATAAGCCCGCAACTTGTTGACCCCCGACAGGCAGGCGCTGAACTGGCGGCGCAGCTGGATCAAGGTTTCCCGGGTCTTGCCGTCCAGTTCGTACTCGGCCTGTTCCATGGTGCGGCTGGCCTGCCGGGTCGAGGCCGAGACGCCGCCACCGGCGTACAGCGGCATGTTGACTTCGATGCCGATGGTGTTGGTGTCGTAGCGCTGGTTATAGGTGTTACCGCTTTCCGATTCGTTCTGGCGCATCGAGGCGTAGGCGTTGACTTTCGGCAGGTGCCCGGCGCGGTTGCGCTCGACCTCGTAGCGCGCCACTTCCACCGCCTGACGCTGGGAGGCCAGGTTCGGGTTGTTGGCCACCGCCATCTCGTGCCAGGTGTCGTAATTGGCCGGTTGCAGGGTGAAGGTCTGGAAGTTCTGGTCCAGTGGCGTCAGGTCGCCAATGTCGATGGCGGCTACGCCAATCAGGGCGCCCAGTTCCCGCAGAGCTGCATCCTGTTCGTCACGCGCCTCGATTTCCTCGGCGGTCGCCAGTTCGTAACGGGACTCGGCTTCGAGGATATCGGTGCGCGTGCCCTCCCCTTGGCGGAACATCTGCTCGTTCTGCTGAAACTGCTGCTCGAAGGCTTTTTTCTTCGCTCGCGCAATGTCGATCTGGTCCTGAGCGAACAACGCCTTGGTGTAGTTCTCCAGCACCCGAACCAGCAGCTCCTGGCTCTTGCCCCGGAAGTTTTCATCAGCAAACAGCGATTGCGCCACGCCTTTGCGATACGCCGCGTAAGCCTCGTAATCGAGCAATGGCTGTTGCAAGGTCAAGGTCGAGCCGTAGCTGCTGTAGTTGCGATCTTCACTCTGGCTGTTACCGCGGTCATTCAGTTGCGTGACCTTGGAGGAGTTACGGCCCTTGTTGTAGTTGTAACCCAGCCTAGGCAACAGCCCGGCGCGGCCAATGGCACGGTTTTCAAGGCCCGCATCGCGCTCCTTGATGGCACCGAGGAACACCGGATCATTGCGTAAGGCTTGCTCGTAAATGTCGAACGGTCCCATGGCCATCGCGCTGTTGCACGTCAGCAACCCCAGGGTCGCTGCGAGCAGGGAAAGCTTTTTCATACAACCGAACATCCTTATTCCTCGGTCAACGCGGAGCCTGCCCGGTCGAGCAGCGGTTTGAACAAATAGTTGAGGAGTGAACGTTCACCGGTGCGCACGAACATCTCTGCCGGCATGCCGGGTTTGATCACCAGGCCGTTGAGTTTTTCCATGGCCTGATCGCTGACGCTGCTGCGCAGCACGTAATACGGCACACCGGTTTTCTCATCGACCATCTGGTCGGCGGAGATCAGGCTGACTTCACCCGGCACTCGCGGGGTGCGGCTCTGGTTGAACGCGGTGAACAGGATGTCCACCGGCAAGTGCGTGCCGACTTTGTCGATCAGGTTGATCGGCAAATGCCCTTCCACCTCAAGACTCGTGCCTTGCGGGACGATCTCCAGCAGGGTGTCGCCCTGACGCACCACCGCGCCTTCGGTGTGAACCCCGAGGTTGACGGCGATGCCGTCGGCGGTGGCGATGATTTCGCTGTGTTGCAGGTCGAAGCCGGCGGAAGTCAGTTGCTCTTCCAGGGTCACGCTTTTGAGCTGCGCGTCGGCCAGTTGGCTGCGCACTTCCTTCTGGTATTCCTCGCTATGCTGTTGCAGCTTCAGCCGGGATTCGAGGATGCCCTGCTCCACCCGACCGCTTTCGCCGGTGTTCTCGGCCAGCTGTTGCTGCACTTGCGACAGCTGACGCTGGTATTCCATCAAGCGGTTGCGCGGGATGTAGCCGTTGTCTGCCAAGGGCTGAAGATTGCTCAACTGTTGTTGCAGGGAACTGGCCTGGGCCGTCAGGTCGGTGCGCGCGCGGCGCATGCCGGCCAGTTGCGCGCCGGCACCTTCGATGTTCGCGCGCAGGGCCGCTTGCTCACGGGAAAAGGCTTCGCGACGGCTGCTGAACAATTGCCGTTGGCCTTCGAGCACCAGGGCCAGGCGCGGATCAGGATCGTTGCTCAGTTCGGCGGGGAAATTCACCTGCTTGAGGTTGTCCCGTTCACTCTGCCAGCGCGCCAGGCTGGCCCACGCCATGCGGTATTGCGCTTGCAGCGATTGCACGTCGGCGGCGACCTGGGTCTGGTCGAGGCGGAACAGCGGCTGGCCCTGCTTCACCACTTGCCCTTCGCGCACCAGAATCTGGCTGATCACGCCGCTGCTCATCGATTGCACGGCTTTGCGCTTACCCGAAACGACCACGGTGCCCTGCACCGGAATGCCTTGATCGAGCGGCGCCAGGCTCGCCCAGGTGAAAAAACTGCCGGCGCCGACAATCGCCAGAATCCAGCCCATGCGGGCGAAGAAACGGGCGTCGCGCTCAGGGCGTTCGGCAATGTAATCGTGTTCCATCGTCGCTTCGCTGTCGTTGTTCATGCGTGCGCTGCTCATACACCCGAATTCCTGGTCGTGGGCTGATACTGCCGGCTCATGCTGAGCCCGCCCGGTGCCTGCGCGGCTTTTTCACGTGGTGGTTCCTGATTGGCAGGCTGATTACCCGACAGGGCCTTCAGCACTTCCTGGCTTGGGCCGAAGGCCTGCAAGCGACCTTCGTTGAGCACCAGCAACTTGTCGGCCTGGGCCAGGGCCGAAGAACGATGGGTGACCAGAATCACGCTGGTGCCACGGGCCTTCATGTGCGCGATGGCGCCAGCCAGTGCTGCTTCGCCGACGGTGTCGAGGTTGGAGTTCGGTTCATCCAGCACCACCAGGCTCGGGTTGCCGTACAGCGCGCGAGCCAGGGCCACACGTTGCTTCTGGCCACCGGACAAACCGCTGCCGTCCTCGCCAAGCACGGTGTCGTAGCCCTGGGGCATGCGCAGGATCAGTTCATGGACGCCGGCCTGTTGCGCGGCTTCGACGACTTTTTGCGGATCCGCCTCACGGAACCGGGCGATGTTTTCGGCGATGCTGCCGCTGAACAGCTCGATGTCCTGGGGCAGATAGCCGATGTAAGGACCGAGGTCGTCGCGGTTCCAGCGATGAATGTCCGCGCCGTCGAGGCGCACCGTGCCGCCCAACGTCGGCCAGACGCCGACCAGCACCCGTGCCAGGGTCGATTTACCAGACCCGGAAGCCCCGAGCACGCCCAGCACCTCTCCGGCGCCCAGGTTGAAATTGACCATGTGCAAGGTCGCTGCCCGTTGCCCTGGCGGGCCGGCACTGACTTGCTCGAACGTGATCTGGCCTTTCGGCGCCGGCAGCGCCATGGCCTCGTCACTCGGTGGAAAGGCTTGGAGCAAGGCGTCGAGCCGGCGGTAAGCGAGTTTGGCGCCGCTCCATTGTTTCCACACGGCGATCAACTGATCGATGGGGCTCAGCACCCGGCCCATCAGGATGGAACCGGCGATCATCATCCCGGCGGTCATGTCGCCCTTGATCACCAGCAAGGCGCCCAGCCCCAGCACCAGGGATTGCAGGCACAGGCGCAGGGTTTTGCTCAGGGAACTGATGACCGCGCCGGTGTCGCTGGCCTGATTCTGCAAGCCGAGAAAACGCGAGTGCACCTCAAACCAGCGCTTGCGCAACGCGCCGAGCATGCCCATCGCCTGAATGGTTTCGGCGTTATGCAGGTGACTGGTGGCCAGTTGGCTGGACTTCTGGGAAAAACCCGCGGCTTCGCCCAAAGGCTTTTTGGTCATGGCCTCGTTGAGGCAGGCCAACCCGATCAGCAGCACCGCGCCTGCGGTGGCCAATACGCCGAGCCAGACATTGAACAGAAAGATCACGAACAGATAGACCGGAAACCACGGCGCATCGAAGAAGGCAAACAGCGCCGGGCCGGTGACGAATTGGCGAATGTGGGTCAGGTCGCCCAGCGATTGCCCAGCGTTGCCCTCGCCTTTGAACAGGTTGCGCTCGAAAGCGGCCTGATACACCCGCAGGTTGAAGCGGCGCTCCAATTGGCTGCCGATACGGATGACGATGAAGCTGCGCACGATCTCCAGCAGCCCGATAAAGGCAAAGAACCCCACCACCATCAACGACAACATCGCCAGTGTGGTTTCGTTTTGCGAAGACAGCACCCGATCATAGACCTGGAGCATATAAATCGACGGGACCAACATCAGCACATTAATCAACGCGGTAAAACACCCGACGCTGATCAGGATGCTTTTATAGTCGCCCAGTGCCTTGAATAACGGTGCAGTGGCCGGGCTCTTCGCCATCTTCATTGGTTTTTCCTGAGGTGTTATTCCTCGCCTTACTTGGCGAGTTTCCAGTTAACTGTCCGCACACGGGCCGAGACATTCTTTTGCCGGTTATCGCTGACACATCCATAACAACTCTTATGTTCTTTAAAGAATTCCAGTTATTGATCGGCTGCTTATAACTGCAACAATGGGCTTTATATTCAGCGCCTGATGCCGGTCCGGTTGTTTTCGCCTAATGCGCTTCGCGCTTGAGCGTAATAATCAGGCCCGACTTCAAGGTACTTTTATAAAGCCCCTCATGCTGTCGGCTGAAGAACACTATTCTTGAGCCTTCTTTGCCGGTCACGGCAATGCCATCCGGTTCCGGAAACCAGCCAATCGCCGACTCGTTCAGCCAGGCGCCGAGGCAGTCGGCCCCCTCACCCAGGGTCTGGTTCGATTTAAGCTCGACCGTGCATACATTCGACGGCTTGTCTTGTAGCGCCCGGGACTCCGCCGAGTCTTGTGCGGTGTTCAAGGTGGCCTGCCATTTCCCCGCGAGTTCCGATGGGTCGGCTAATTTCAGACTGCGTGCCATGGCTGCATCTCCAAGAAACATCATCAGCGTCGCCAACAGCCACGCGGTTGCTTTGTAGGTAAAAGCGTTATGGATCATAGGGCGTTTTACTCTGGGTTGTAGCCTTGGCACCTGCCGTTCAAGGGACAGAGAGCGGCGCGTCAGGCGCCGCCCTCTTTTTTGCCTTGAATCAGGCCACGATGTCCGAGTACGCCGCCTGGCCAACGGTGCTGACCAGGAAGTCAGCCACGCCGTGCCCGGAGAAGTCCACCGACAACAGGCTGTTGCCGCCCGAAGTGGTCAACACTGCATCGCCTGCCGCACCGGTGAACGAATTCACGAAGTGCAGGCCCGCACCGTTGGTGATGCCGGTCAGGTCAATCTTGTCCAGGCCACTGACGAAATCGAGGATCTGGTCGACGGCACCTGGCTTGGAATCGCTGCTGGCCGCGAACACGAAGGTGTCCGAACCCGAGCCGCCCCACAGTTTGTCCGCACCGCCCGCGCCGTAGAGGATGTCGTTGCCGGCACCGCCCTTCAGCTCGTTGGACACGCTGTTACCGATCAACAGGTCGCTGCCCGAACCGCCAACCGCGTTCTCGACGGTGACGCCCTTGGCGATGGACACGTTGCCCACCAGGCCGCCAACGTCGGAGAACGAGGCTTCATTGAGGTTGATCTTCTGGTTCTGGGTGAAACCGGAGAAATCCAGGGTGTCCTTGCCGCCCGCATCCCACACCGAGAACACGACTTTATCCGACGACGAAGACGCGCTCAGGAAGTCGCGACCGGCATTGGAGTTGAAGCCGTAGGTGGTGTCACCCGTACGGGTGGTGGTGTTGGCACCGTAGAGTTTCTGGATGGCAGCGATATCGTCCATCAGCGGGCCGGAGGAATAGGCTTCCACGCCGCCCTTGCTGAAGTTCTGGTCGGTATTGCTTTCACTCCAGTAACTCATGACGCTGTAGCCGCGGGTGTCTTGCCCGTAAGTCGCGTCATTGTAGGTCGGCGTGCCTTCACCGGCGTTGTAGTCGCCGGGGTGAGCCAGGCCCAGAGAGTGACCGATTTCGTGAGTCAGGGTCTGACGGCCGTAGTTGTTCAGGTCCGGCGTCTTGTTCGGCGTGTAGCTGCTGTTGGTCAAGTACCAGGAAGTACCGTCATAACCTGCCCCTGTGCCAGGCAGATAGGCGAATGCCGCCGCGCCGTCCTGACCGCCGCTGTAGTTGCCGAAAGTCATGTGACCGTCGCCGCCAGTGGTTTTTTCAGTGAAGGTGACTTTGGCCACGTCGGCCCAGGATTGCATGGCGAGTGCGGCTTGGGCTTTCTGTTGCGTATTGAACTGGCTGAACCCGGTAATGCCATGCTTGTTCATGGTGCTCGACGAGGCCGAGGTCAGGAACGTATAGGTCAGTTCGATTTTGCCGCTGCCGTCCTTGTCCTGGTAGGCAGCCCCGTCGCGCAGCAGCTGGGTAGCGGCCTCTTCGACGGAGAAGGAGGGTTTGCCATTGACCGTGAGATTGCCGCCCCGATCATACTGATGGCTGAAACTATCGATCTGGTTGTAGGCGGAACTGGGTGCAGCCAGCGCTTGCAATGGCGCAAAGGCCTGTTCGGCAAGATCAATAGCGTTGTCTTTTACTTTCGACATAAACACACTTCCTTGTTTAGCAATGGAACAGTTTTTGTCCGATACGACAATCTCTGGCGAGATCGTCCTATCACTCGCCCAATGAAGGCGTATAAAAACTGACACAATTCGAAATCAAACGTCTACGTTTTTTTTGACGTCAAATTGAACTATTCCAGACAACCCCCCGTAAACAGTGCGTGCGCTGTCGAAATATTGTTTGTAGTTCAGGGTTTCAACCTGATTGTCTGACAATCTTCTATTTAAATATTAAATAGAAATAAGTTGTTTTTTGTTGAGGTGTTCTCGTTTTTCGGACTAGTTAATATAAGTGCCAGTGCATTGCCATCAACTAATTAAACGTTCAGTTAGTTGTAGTAGTGGCCAGGGGCAGTGCTCCGTGACTACACGGGAAAATACCGGCACCGCGCATCACATTTCCCGCGGCCGAAACGGGCCTCAGACCATCCTCGTCATCCCGAGCTGCTAGAATCATTACGCCTTGGCCGCTGATCAGCGTTGCCCGACCGTCCCCTTCCCTGGCTCCGTCGCAGCCTCCGAGCCGCCAAAGCCCTTGTCTCCTGATCTGGAGGTATCCCATGAGTGGCAACACCGAACTCACTACATTCACCGGCTGGGCCGCAACGGCCCTTTCACATCCTCCTCCTGCCGAACCGCTCGATCGTGATAGCCCTTCTGCCACAAACGCCCGCTTCGCCCTAGCGCCTGATTAACGGCCAGACTACTTCGGGACTTGATTCGACACATCAGCTCGGGCAGCGTTTTATCCCGAAGTTCTACCAAACAGTGCATAGGGTCTGGCATCACCACCCAAGTCAAAAAGTCGTCCGGGCTTCAATGACCAACGGGATGCCCGGCGATGCTGGTCTTTGGCCGAAATGCCGGTATCTCATGACCTGCGTCAAAAAAATTGAACCAATCGCTAAACGGACTGAAAAATTCCACATGATTTTCACATCCGGGTGCTACTTTTAAAGGCAGTCACCGGTTGAGCCATTGAAGGCTCTTCCCTCCTAACATGAGCTAAAGGAAGCGCTCGATGAAGAAGGTGGGCAACACATGAATCAAGGCTCATTCAGTAAGGTCACTTTTCCAAATGCCTGCCAGCTGATGCGCTGGCATTTTCATCCCATGGGTTTCGAGGCGACCATGGATGCGCCGGGCAGCATGGTTGCCCGCCTGTTCGATCGCGCCAGTGGCGAAACCATGATCGCCATTGCCGGTATTCCTTGTGCAACGGTCATGAATGCTGCCGATGTAGAACGGATAATCGAAGCCGTGGAAGATGAACTGGAGACGTTCATTCCACCGGCGGCGCTCGGGAATTACGCCTGACAGTCGCTGTTCCACAAAACCTGTGGGAGCGGGCTCGCTCGCGAAGAGGGAGTATCACTCGACATTGATGTTGCCTGGCACACCGCCTTCGCGAGCAAGCCCGCTCCCACATGGATTGCGCTTAACCCATCAGCAACAGGGCCTGAGCCAGATCGGCGCGCAGGTCTTCGACATCCTCGACCCCCACTGACAAACGCACAAGCGCATCGCTGATACCGAGCTTCGCGCGGGTTTCTGCCGGGATGGTGGCGTGGGTCATGATCGCCGGGTGCTCGATCAGGCTTTCCACCCCGCCCAGGCTCTCGGCCAAGGCGAAGATCCGCACACTCTCCAGGAAACGTCTGGCACCAGCCAGGTCGCTGTTCAGCTCGAGGGAAATCATCCCGCCGAATCCGCGCATCTGCCTCCGCGCCAGTTCGTGCTGCGGGTGCGATGCCAGGCCCGGATAAAAAACGCGCGCCACCTGCGGTTGCCTCTCCAACCATTGCGCCAGCTCCAGCGCGTTGCTGCAATGGCGCTCCATGCGCAATGCCAACGTCTTCACGCCGCGCAGGGTGAGAAAAGCGTCGAACGGTCCGGCAATCGCCCCCACCGCGTTCTGCAGAAACCCCAGGCGCTCGCTCAGTTCGGCATTCTGCCCGACCACCGCGATGCCGCCGATCACGTCGGAGTGGCCGTTCAGGTACTTGGTGGTCGAGTGCAACACGATGTCGAAGCCCAGTTCCAGCGGACGCTGGATCCACGGGCTGGCAAAGGTGTTGTCAGCCACACAGATGATGCCTCGCTCGCGACAGATCCGCGCGACGGCGGTGAGATCGGTGAGGCTTAGCAAAGGATTGCTCGGCGTCTCGACCCAGACCATTCGCGTGTCGTCCTGCAGCGCCGCTTCGAAGGCCGCCAGGTCCGTCAGTTCGACGAAACTGAAGCGATGCCCGGCGCTGCGTCGGCGCACCCGTTCAAACAGTCGGAATGTTCCGCCGTACAGATCATTGCCAGAAACGATGTGCGCGCCAGCGTCGAGCAGCTCGAGCACCGTCGCGATCGCCGCCAGCCCGGACGCGAAGGCAAACGCCTGGGTGCCACCCTCAAGGTCCGCCACACAACGCTCCAGGGCAAAGCGCGTCGGGTTGTGCGAGCGCCCGTAGTCGAAGCCCTTGTGCACACCGGGGCTCTGCTGCGCATAGGTGGAGTTGGCGTAAATCGGCGGCATCAGCGCCCCGGTGGTAGGGTCCGGCGTCTGCCCGGCATGGATCACACGGGTGGCGAAGCCGCGTGGCGCGACGGTTTCATCGTGCTGGCTCATGCGAGGGATCTCCGCAAGTGATTGAGCATGTCGACACGAGTAATCAAGCCGTGAAAGCCCGAGGTGTCGGCGATGATCGCCACCAGCCCACGGTCGAGCACCACCTCCAGTTCAGCAAGACTGGCGCCGGGAGGCAGGGTTTCGAGCTTGTCGGTCATCGCGCTGGTCACGGTCATTCGGAAGTGCGTAGCGTCTTCGTGCACGCCAAGCAGAATGTCAGACTCGTCGATCACCCCGACCAGCCGCTGCCCATCCACCAGCACCGGCAGTTGCGATACATCCGCCAGGCGCATGCGCTGGAACGCTGTGAGCAAGGTGTCGTCCGGCCCCACGCTGACCACCCGGCCATCCTCGAAGCGCCGGGCGATCAGGTCACGCAAATCGCCGTAGCGCTTGCGCGCAAGCAGACCCTGATCGTTCATCCACTGGTCGTTGTAGATCTTCGACAGGTAGCGGGTGCCGGTGTCACAGACGAAACTGACCACCCGCTTCGGCTCGGTTTGCTCGCGGCAGTAACGCAATGCCGCCGCCAGCAAGGTACCGGTCGAAGAGCCGCCAAGAATGCCTTCGGCGCGCAGCAGTTGGCGGGCATGATCGAAACTTTCCTCGTCGCTGATCGAATAGGCGTGGCGCACGCTGGACAGGTCGGCAATCGACGGAATGAAATCCTCGCCGATGCCTTCCACCGCCCACGATCCGGGCGTGCCGAGGGTGCCGCTGCGGCTGTACTCGGCCATCACCGAGCCGACCGGATCGGCCAGTACCATTTCCAGGTTCGGCTGTACGCGGCGGAAGAAGCGGGTGAGCCCGGTCAGCGTGCCGGCCGAACCGACGCCGACGACGATGGCATCCACATCATGCTGGGTTTGCGCCCAGATCTCCGGCGCGGTGCTGCATTCGTGGGCCAGCGGGTTGGCCGGGTTGTTGAACTGATCGGCGAAGAAGGCGTCGGGAATGTCTTTGGCCAGCCGCGCAGCGACGTCCTGGTAATAATCGGGATGGCCCTTGCCGACGTCGGAGCGGGTGATGTGCACCTCGGCGCCCATCGCCTTGAGGTGCAGGACCTTCTCGGTGGACATCTTGTCCGGCACCACCAGCACCACCCGGTAACCCTTGGCGCGGCCGACCAGTGCCAGACCCAGACCGGTGTTGCCAGCAGTGGCCTCGACAATGGTGCCGCCAGGGCGCAGGCGACCATCGCGCTCGGCGGCGTCGATCATCGCCAGGCCGATGCGGTCCTTGATCGAACCGCCGGGGTTCTGCGATTCGAGTTTGAGAAACAGTGTGCACGGACCGGTATCGAAGCGGCTGACACGCACCAGTGGCGTATTGCCAATCAGTTCGAGCACGGCAGGACGGGAGTCGTTAGGCATGTCGTCACCTCGCTGCGGATATCCGCACTGGATGGACAGCGACCTGCGGCCAGCCAAGCGCGCCAGTCGCAAGCAAAGTCTCGCTTGGACCATAGGCCGGGATTGCGCCCCTCGCAACTTTTCGCAGCCAGTCGGTAGCGTCTCTGTGGCGAGCGAGCTTGCTCGCGCCGGGTCGCGTAGCGGCCCCAAAAATCCGAGAACCATTGCCGATTTTTGTGAGTGCTGCGCACTCAAGCGGAAGCAAGCTCCCTCGCCACGGGTTCTTCTGACTCAAGACTCTCTTAAGGGTCAGGCCAGCACTTTTCCTTGACGGTGATCGGCAAAAAACACTTTGCCCTTGCCGATCCTATCGGAGGCCTTGGGCATATTCACCGCCTGGGTATCCTGGCCATCGACATACCAGTAGCAATGGCTCACCGCGCGGGTGATGCCCACGTAGGCCAGCCGCAAAATCTCGTCTTTCTGCGCGCTGTCGTAGGGCTCGCTGTCGCCGGCCTTGCCGAGTCCGGCCATGCGATAGACCTGGTTCTTGTAAGGCGAGCTGGTCAGATGCTGGCAATCGCCCAGCAGGAATACCGCATCAGCTTGCAGGCCCTTGGCGCTGTGATAGGTCAGTTGCTTGAGCCTTCGCGCGTCGTACGGCAAGCTAGAATCCACATTAACTACGGACTGAATATGCTCTTCTATCAATGACTTATCGCTACTTTTTCGATAAAGCATCAAGATTGAATCGCCTTTTTTGTAGTGCTCGATCAACCGCTGGGCCATGCCCTGGTCATCCCGATCGAGAACGTTCACCGGCAGCAGCGCCTTGGGCTCGCCGCTGGCCTTGGCCTTCTTGCCGGCGATTGCCGGCGCCGCGCGGACGATATGCTCCGCCGCGTCGATGATGTGCTGATGGCTACGGTAGTTGTCGCTGAGCATCACCTTGGTCGTGCTCGGCGACGGGAACGCCTTGTTGAACTCCATGAAGTAGGTCGGCGAGCTACCGCGCCAGCCGTAAATCGACTGCCAGTCGTCCCCCACACAAAGCAATGACGAACGTTGCGCGCCGCGCCCCACATGCATGGCCGGGCCACGACTGCGGATCTCGGCCAGGCTGGCGCGGATCCAGGAAACGATCTGCGGCGACACGTCCTGAAACTCGTCAATCATCAAGTGCGACATCGGCCTGAGCAGCTCATCGCTGAGCAGCTTGAGATTCTCCGGTGAATGCTCGCTGAACAGGGCAAACATCCGATTGTAGGTCATCACGGGTGGCGATTGATCCAGCAGATGATCTTCCAGCGCTCGCCAGAACAGGCTCAAGGCCTCGAAGAAAAACCGGTCCGGATCATCCTTGGCGAAACTCATCTGGCCCACGGCACTGGGCACATCCAGGCCGAGGTTTTCGATAAACCCGGCAGCCGCGACAAAACAGTCCAGCAACGGCGCGGAACCGAGCTCGCCCTTGACCTTGTAATCAAAGCCCGGCCCGGCGCTGGCGTCACCGGCAAGAGAGGCCAGAACACGCTTTGAAGACTCGTAACTATCAAGCCATATCAATGGCTTACGACAGAAAGCTTGAAACAGGGTGCGTTTTACCGCCCATTCCGCGCGCACGGTAAGTTTGGTATTTGGACGGCTGACCTGCGGGTTTTCCCGAGGGTCGAAACCCAACACCACCCAGGCATCCAGCGCCGGAATGTAACCGTGGCAATGAAAGGTCGAGCCGTTGATGTCGAAGGTCTGGCGATTCGGCTCGATGCCCTTGATTGGCCAAGCACCCGCGCGAAACCACAAATCCTCGATGGTGTCGCACAGCTCTTCATCGCGCTTGGCGGCGAGCTCCGTCACTGCCATGCGCTTCTGCACGTCCGGGTGATCACGCTCCAGCTCCTTGAGCTGCAAGGCGTGGCGAGACAAAGGCTTGATCAACTCGCGAAAGCGCTCATCGCGGGTGTGCAGGCTGTGATAGCAGGCATTGAGTTGCTGACGCTGGGCGTCATTGATGCGCAGGTCGAAGGGATTGCTGTCGACCTCCTCATCGCCGCCCTGCACACGAAAGCTGAGGTTTTCGAAGGCTTGCAGCCGCTCGAAACCCGGCAGGCTGCGAACCATCGGCAGGATGCGCGAATGAAAGGTGCGCACCAGGTCCCGCGCCTCTTTAAGGCTGAGCGTCCGGCCCCACAAGGCAAACAGCTCGATCAGCTTGTTAATGAAGTCCTTGCGCGATTCGCGGGTGAAGGTCACCACGGTCATCGAACTCAGCTCAAACCCCAGGTAATGGCTGAGCAGCAGGATTCGCAGCACCAGCGTGGTTGACTTGCCCGCGCCCGCCCCGGCGATCGCCGAGGTCGACGGTGTGTCGCTGAAGATCATCTTCCATTGGGCAGCGCTCGGCTGGGCATGCGCGGGCAGCAGCCTAGCAACGTCGGCCTTCATGCGTTTTTTCAGCTCAGCGTTCAATGGCAGGCGCCAATCGTCGAACAGATTGTCATCGACATTGGGCGGTCGATGCTCGGTTGAGCGCGAGTCGCGGATCAGCAGAACCTGCCGACCTTCCTCCAACCCTTCGAGCTTGCCTTCCTTATAGCCGTACTCCACACCGGCGCTGTGGCCGCTGCGAAAACCGTCGGCTTGCCCGTGCAGCCAGGACGCACGGTGTTGCGCGCGCAGGCGGGTCAGGCCGTGGCCAAAGAACCGGGCGGCCAGGCGCTTGAGCAACGGCATCTCGGCCAATGGACGAAGTTCGGGAGGAAGATCGGGGGTGTGTTGCGGCACGCTGACGGACTCCAGGGTGTGAGGCTGTTGAGGGCTATGGTGTCTGCATTTGCCGTTGAGTTCTAGTGAAATGCTTACAGGTCATTGGCTTATGCGATGAAGTGAAGGCTGGATGAGAATATTTCGAGGTTATTTGATATCAACTAATTCGATTGTATTGAGGCATTTTTTACGCTTTTTATCGATTAGTACCTGATAGATGATGCTTGCCATCAACCACCGGTTCTCGTTTTGTGGCTCAGGCGTTCTGCCCCATGACGAACCTTTTCAGGAGACGATCATGCTTGAACTCAGACCTTTCAACTCGCTGGGCGGCGCGCACCATGGCTGGTTGGATGCCCATCACCACTTTTCGTTCGCCGAATACCACGACCCCAAACGCATGAACTGGGGCAACCTGCGGGTGTGGAACGACGATGTGATTGCCGCCGGTACCGGGTTCCCGCAACACCCGCACCGGGACATGGAAATCATCACCTACGTGCGTGAAGGCGCGATTACCCACCAGGACAACCTCGGCAACAAGGGCCGCACCGAAGCGGGCGACGTTCAGGTCATGAGCGCCGGCACCGGGATCGCCCACAGTGAGTACAACCTGGAAACAACCGAGACCCGGATCTTTCAGATCTGGATCATCCCCAACGAAGCCGGTTCGGCACCGTCGTGGGGCGCCAAGCCATTCCCCAAAGGCCAGCGCGAAGGTTTCGTGACCCTGGCCAGCGGCAAGGCCGGTGACGATCAAAGCCTGCACATTCGTGCCGATGCGCGTCTGGTGGCGGCCAATCTGAAAGCCGGGGAAACAGCGGAATATCGTCTGGACAACGGCCGCCGCGCTTATCTGGTGCCGGCAACAGGTGTCATTGAAGTCAATGGCTTGCGTGCACAAGCTCGAGACGGTGTCGCGGTTGCCGATGAGCAGGTGTTGCGCGTGACGGCGATTGAGGACAGTGAAATCGTGTTGGTGGATGTGGCTTGATGCGGTAAATGCAGGACAAAAAAAGGGGCGACCATGGATGGTCGCCCTTTTTTATTCATTTTTCATTGTGGCGAGGGAGCTTGCTCCCGTCCGGCTGCGAAGCAGTCGCAAACCCGCCGATGCAGTATGCCTGACGGATCGCGTCGCCTGATTTGAGGGCCGCTCCGCGCCCCAGCGGGAGCAAGCTCCCTCGCCACAGAGCCCTCAATCACTTCGCAGAAATTGCGCCATCCACCAGTGTCTGAGCCTCGGCCACCAGTTGCTTGAGGTGATCGTCACTGACAAAGCTTTCTGCGTAGATCTTGTAGATGTCCTCAGTGCCCGACGGCCGTGCCGCGAACCAACCGTTCTCGGTCATGACTTTCAGACCGCCGATGGCCTGGTCGTTGCCCGGTGCGTGGCTGAGGATGCTCTGGATCGCTTCGCCCGCCAGTTGAGTCGAGGTGACCTGGTCCGGCGACAATTTGCTCAGCAGCGCTTTCTGCTCAGGATTTGCCTTGGCATCGACCCGTACCGAGAAAGGTTCGCCCAGTTCATCGGTCAATGCACGATAAGCCTGGCTTGGATCCCGGCCCGTACGAGCAGTCATTTCGGCGGCCAGCAGCGCTGGAATCAACCCGTCCTTGTCGGTGCACCAGACCCCGCCGTCCTTGCGCAGGAACGACGCGCCGGCGCTTTCTTCGCCGCCAAAACCGAGGGAACCGTCGAACAGACCGTCGGCAAACCATTTGAAGCCGACCGGCACTTCGTACAGACGGCGGCCCAGACGTTTGGCAACGCGATCGATCAAGCCACTGCTGACCACTGTTTTGCCCACGGCCGCATCGGCGCGCCACTGTGGACGATTCTGGAACAGGTAGTCGATCGACACCGCGAGGTAATTGTTCGGTGCCAGCAAACCACCGGACGGGGTCACGATGCCATGGCGGTCGTGGTCAGGGTCGCAGGCAAAGGCCACGTCGAAGCGCTCCTTCAGACCGATCAGGCCTTGCATGGCGTGGCTGGACGATGGGTCCATGCGGATCTGCCCGTCCCAGTCGACGGTCATGAAACGGAACGTCGCATCAACCTGTTTATTCACCACTTCCAGGTCCAGGCGGTAGTGCTCGGCAATCGCCGACCAGTAGCGCACCCCTGCTCCACCCAGCGGATCGACACCCAGACGCAGCTTCGCATCGCGGATGGCGTCGAAGTCGATCACGTTGATCAGGTCGGCGACATAGGTGTTGAGGTAATCATGACGATGGGTGGTGCTGGCCTTCAGGGCCTGTTCGTAGCTGATGCGTTTGACGCCGGCGAGCCTGGCCGCCAGCAGCTCGTTGGCCTTGGCTTCGATCCACTTGGTGATGTGGGTGTCGGCCGGGCCGCCGTTGGTTGGGTTGTACTTGTAGCCACCGCTTTGCGGCGGGTTGTGGGACGGCGTGATGACGATGCCGTCCGCCAGGCCCGAGGTGCGCCCACGGTTGTAGCAAAGAATCGCATGGGAAATGGCTGGCGTCGGGGTGTACTCGTCGCCTTCGGCGATCATCACCGTCACGCCGTTCGCCGCCAGCACTTCCAGGGCGCTGGCACCGGCCGGCGTGGACAACGCGTGGGTATCGATCCCGACGAACAGCGGACCGTCGATGCCCTGGGCTTCGCGGTACAGACAGATCGCCTGGCTGATGGCCAGAACGTGCCATTCATTGAAACTCAGGTCGAACGAGCTACCTCGGTGTCCGGACGTGCCGAAGGCGACACGCTGGGTAGAAATGGCTGCATCGGGCTGGCCGGTGTAATAGGCCGTTACCAGTCGCGGGATGTCGACCAACAGTTCTGCCGGTGCCGGTTTGCCCGCAAAAGGACTGAGTGTCATGCAAAACCTCTGAAAGAGAGTGGTTCGGGAATAGGGATGCAGTTTACTGACAGTTTGACCGTAGCGCGATGTTATCGAATGTCAGGTATCGAGGATGTTTGGCGTCCCGGTTCAATCGATCGATTCCAGGCGCAAGGCATCCCCCAGCAGCCCCAGTGCGGCGATGAGGTCGTGATCGTCGCCGAACGTATGACTCAGGCGCAAGTGCTGCCCGTGCAGGCCATGCAGGCTGAACAACTCCCCCGGCGCGATGACCACTTGCTGCTTGAGCAGTCGCTGGAACACTCGATGTACATTGACCTGGCGCAACGAGCGGATCCAGATCGTCGCCCCGCCCCGGGGTTCGACGAAGTGCAGCGCATCAGGCAGACGCTCTTCAAGCAATTGGGTCATCTGCACCATGCGTTCCTTGAGCAGTCGACGCAACACCTGCAGGTGTTGATCGATACGTCCGTTGCTGTACAGCCGTGCGATGGCTTTCTGACGAATCAGCGACAAACGGAAGGCACGCAGCAAGAAGTGCCGTTGCAGGTCGGCGCGCAGCCGTCGCGAAAGCACATAGCCATAGGGCGCCTCCGACCCGATGATTTTCTCGAACGTGGAAAACACGATCAGCCGGTCAGGGTCCAGCAGATCGCGAAACCGCAGGCCGTTCGGCTCGAATTCGAGTTCGCCGTAACAATCGTTTTCCAACACCCAACTGCCATGTCGCTCCAGCAGCCGTGCGGTGGATTGCCTGTTGCTGTCAGGCGCCACACTGCCCCTGGGCATGTTCAGTCCCGATGAAAGCATCACCAGTCGCACCCGCTCGGTCTCAAGCAAATGGTTCAATTGCTCAAGATCCAGACCGCCATTGGCTTGCAACGGCAATTCGATCACCTTCACATCCGCGCCCTGGAGCAGGCGCAGAATCACCCAGTCGCACGGCGACTCGACCACCACTACCGTGTCTTTGAGGCCAAGGGCGGCAATCAATATTTCCAGGACGCCACGCAGGTCTGCGCCGATATAGACATCATCGGCATGCCAGCAGCGTGTCGGCGAAGTGGTGTAGCGCGCCGCGAGGGCTGTGCGCAGTTCCAGCTCGCCGCAGGGTTGTGAAGGCGGTTGTGGCTGGCGCGGATACTGGCGCAGCAATTCTCGCTCCAGCAACAACAACGGGCTATCCAGGGGCTGTAACAACGCCGGCTCATCGGCGCTCAGCACCAGCATGCCAGGACGTCTGGCGTTGACATAGACCGTTTCGAGCAGGTCCTTGCCGCTGCCGGGCATGCCGACGGAGGACACCGGTAGTGCGTAATAGCCCGACTTGGCGACTGAATAGACGCGCCCTTCCTTCTCCAACAGCGAATAGGCGTACTGGATGGTCGAGATCGACACATTCAGACGGTCCGCCAACTGTCGCAACGAAGGCAGCCGCACGCGTGCATCACTGCCCGGCTCATTGATCAGGTTATTCAGGTAACGGTATACCGCCTGGTACGCAAAATCGGTCTCTCGTGATCCTTTCATGGGTAATAGCCGAACACGCTACAAACGCCGAGATGCATCCTTGATGAATCCGTCAAACCAGGCACGTTCACCGGCCCGTCGACCATTCGCCCGTCACGGCCGTTTCATTTTCAGGGTCGATCACTTCCGCGTGCACACCCACGTCGCCGCCTCCCGTGTCAGGCGCCCCGCCCTCATTGCGAACCACCGACCCCATGCGGTAAAGCTTTCCGATCAGACTGACCGGCAACCCGCTGACATCAACCATCCACTGCAGAACCTGCTCGGGCGCCGAATTGCCCAGCATCGCCCGGTGCAAATCCGGCAACGCCACGAGCATGCCGGGGTGGCGCTGACGGAGAAAATGCTCAAGCGCCGCGCCGTTATCGACAAACGGGGCGAAGAGCAGACACACCAGTTGGGCTTCGCTCAAACCGAGGTTCTTCTGGGCCTCGGCCGCCGCCAATTCGCGCTGGTCGGCCATTGTCAGCGGATTGCCAAAGGCCTCCATTGCCTGCTCGCAAAAGCGCTCGGGCAGCCGTTTACGACGCATCATCACCAGCGCCCGCTGCACGTACTCGCCGACACCCGACTCGTAGGTGCGACCGTGCACAAAGCACGCTTGCAAGCCCCGAAGGTGCGCGCAGATCGACGGGCTGACGTAGTCGTTATCACTGAGTTGAGCGGTCAGTTCGTCAGGTTGAAACCCGAGGAAGTCGGTGAGCAGCGGCCAGCGCTCCTCCAGATTGCTGACCAGCATGTCGTGAATGTCGATGAAGGTCGTGCGACGGCAGGCTTCAAAACAGTCGGCGGGACGCCATGCAACCTGAGCAGAATCAGGATAAAACTCGCGATAGCAGTCGCTACCCAGCTCATCGAGCCGTGCGAACAACCCTTCGTAGCCCGTTTCATTGCGATTCGATGCCTTGAGCCCCGCCTTGGCCGCAGCACGGTTCAAGCCGTCGAGAAACTGCGCCTGCCGACGGGGTGTATCGCTACTGACCCATACATCGACGCCCCTGTCCCAGCGGGCGATTTGCCCATAAAACTCGCCGGTTGCCAGGTACCCGTCATCCCACAGATCGAGTGGTCCGTCCCAGCTGCGACGGTGCCCGACCATCAGCAGATTGAGCCGATTCGACTCGCGACCGGCTTCGGAGATCGGCGCCAGGTGGTTGAACGGCAGCACCTCGCGATTGTCGACCATCAACACTTCGACCCGAGGATCGTCGTAGAGGAACAATGCACTGCAGCTGCGATGGATGTTTTCCAGGGCGGTAGAGGACGTGCCGTTCAAGCGCAACGTCGCCACACGCAACTGGAACGTTGCCGGTGCCCGGCCGGCGATACTCAGCTGCGCGGCGCGCAGCAGCGCCAGTGTGTAGCAGCTGTCGCGGGATCCGGACTGGACCGCCAGTACCTTGTAATCACCGATACGCTCCATACCTCCGGCGGACACCACCAGGCGCTGAATCATCAGTTGCAATGCCGTGCGCTCGGCGCGAGAAAAAAAACTCAGCAAGCGCTGCAGTACTTGTTGATAAACATAGTTCATTGCCTGTTCATGGGTATGGGTCATCATTGTTTACCTGTTACTCATAAGTTCGATGCCACGCAAATAATGGTATGTACCGCGCGACGGGTTGCCTGTCATGAATGGAGTGCCGGGGTTAGTGTCGAATGCTAGCACTTAAGCTTTGCGTAATTATTTGAAATGATTGCACGTCACGGATACCCCAGACAGGGCAAGGTCGTCGCAATGCCCCGTAGAATGGGCGTGTTGCGCTCGCACGGGATTTCCTAGGAAATTTCCGACAACATCCCACAGACAGGTAACACAAGAAATAAAGAAAGAAGTTGCCAGCAAATGCATGACAACCGAGGGAGGCGAAACTATTTGTTGAACATGTATTGCCAACATGCATTGAGAAGTTTCAAGCTGATACCCAGCCATGACTCTTTCCTTGAGATGAAATAATCATTCAATTATCAGGGCTTATATGATGATTAGAAGATACAGATCGAGAGCAAAAACCAGTTCAGTTGCTGAACCGGCCCACTGACTGATCAATGGGATGTCTCATTTGGGAGGTGTTGCGAGCAGCAGAGTCCGTGCTGGCACGGACTCTTGGAGGCGCTTATACAAAAAGGCTCATGCAAAGGGCTTAGGCAGGTTCGACCTGAAGGGCGACCCGTTCGCGACATGGGCATTCGTCCATATAGCGGTGCGCTTCGACAAACTCGGAAAACGGAAAGACCCGAGTCTTGAGCGGCAGCAGCACACGATCGGCAGTCAACTGGTTGATGTCGCGCAGAGCACGTTGCAGTGCAGCCTGATCCTGGATAATGCCCAGTTCCGGTTTGCCGGTGAAGTTGCCGATGCAGTGCACGAAGAATTGAATGTTTTTCTGGAACGCTGCGCAGGCCGGGAACGGCGTCTGATTACCCCCTTGCAGGCCATAGAGCACCAGGCTGCCGCGAGGTGCGAGCACATCGCCGAGCATCGACATCTGCGGCCCGCCAAGGCCATCGAACACCACGTCGACGCCGCGGTTATCGGTGATCTTGTTGATCTGCATCAGCAGATCCTGTTCTTCGGTGACGATGACTTTCTCGGCACCCAGGGACAGCAGGTATTCACGTTCTTCCGCGGATTTGGTCGCGGCAATCACGCGCACGCCGAGAGCTTTGCCCAATTGCACGAACGACGGCCCGGCGCAATGACTGGCGTCGGTCACCAGAGCGAATTGCCCGGGCTTGACGCGTGCCAGATCGGCATAAGCAAAATAGGCAATCAACAACGGCGTGTAGTGCACGCTGGCTTCGATCGGGCTGAGCACGTCCGGATAAGAGGTCAGTGCCGAGCGCGGCAGAACGATCTGTTCGCCGTAGACCGGATAGTCGTTGGGGCTTTCGGCCGGGAAACTGGCGACCTTGTCACCGACAGCCAGGTCATCGACACCCTCGCCAAGCGCCGTGACCACGCCGGCCATTTCATGACCCAGGCCTGAAGGCAGGCGAGCATGGGACGAAGCCAGGTTCTGGCGCCAGAGAATGTCGTACCAGCTGATGCCAATCGCCTCGACACGCACCTGCACTTCGCCCGGCGCAGGCAGAGCGGCCGCATGCTCTTCGCATTTGAGCACCTCGGCTGGACCAAACTTGTGAAAACGGATCGTGCGGGACATCGCAAACCTCGTCAAAATAACCTCTAATGCCCTGAACTCTATCTGGGCTTTCTACCCAAGACCATCAGTGGCCATTAATAGTCGACATGCCTGTCATTGATTCCGCAGCGACGGCGACATCATCCAATGCCGTAAAAACCGAAGCAGCCTTCCAAGGAAAACTGAATTACCCTGTGCAGAGTACCAGTCTTTCCCCGTAAGATTCACGCCGGCCATTGTTCTCATATGGTCGCTCACGTCAAGTTTGCTGAATCTGCCAGGACTCCAGATGAATCGTAATGACCTGCGTCGTGTCGACCTGAACCTGTTGATCGTTTTCGAAACACTGATGCACGAACGCAGCGTGACCCGCGCCGCGGAGAAGTTGTTCCTCGGCCAACCGGCCATCAGTGCGGCGCTCTCGCGCCTGCGCGGGCTGTTCGATGACCCGCTGTTCGTGCGCACCGGCCGCAGCATGGAACCTTCCGCCCGAGCGGTGGAAATCTTCGCCCTGCTCTCGCCGGCCCTGGACTCGATCTCCACCGCGGTCAGTCGTGCGGCGGAATTCGATCCGGCGACCAGTAACGCGGTATTCCGCATCGGCCTGTCGGACGATGCCGAGTTCGCGTTGCTGCCAATGCTGCTCAAACGGCTGCGTGCCGAGGCACCGGGCATCGTGTTGGTGGTGCGTCGCGCCAATTACATCCTGATGCCGAACCTGTTGGCCTCGGGCGAAATTTCCATTGGTGTCAGCTACACCGCCGACCTTCCGGCCAACGCCAAGCGCAAAGTACTGCGCCGCAGCATGCCGAAACTGTTGCGGGCCGACACCGTGCCGGGGCCGTTGAGCCTGGATGATTTCTGCGCCCGCCCTCACGCACTGGTTTCGTTCGCGGGTGACCTGAGCGGCTTTATAGATGAAGAGCTGGAGAAACTGGGGCGCAAACGGCACGTGGTGCTGGCGGTGCCGCAATTCAACGGGTTGAGCACACTGATCAGCGGCACCGATATCGTGGCCACCGTCCCGGATTACACCGCCGAAGCGCTGACCGCGGCCGGTGGCGTTCGGGCGGAAGACCCGCCGTTGCCGGTGCGCAGTTTTGAATTGCACATGGCCTGGCGCGGGTCGCAGGATAATGATCCGGGTGAGCGGTGGTTGCGGTCGCGGATTCAGATGTTTTTTGGCGACCCTGAGAGTCTATAGGCGTCGTCGGACAGGCTGTTTATCTGATCATTTCTGCCTTTCCACAAACCATGGAGCTCCATTCACTTCCGGTGGATTGCTCCATTGGGGGCAAAGCCCTGCGCATGGTGCCCGCCATCGAAGCCAGCACGATGCTGGACCCAGCGGAGCCTTTTGGCGGCAAAAATCCTCGGGGATAGGCCGGCAGTTCGGCAGCGCTTTCGTTGATGATTACTTCGAGCTGAAGTCGTTGATGATTCGCTACTGAGCCCAACCTCGACATTTTTCGATTTTTATGTAACGGCTTTTGCAACTCTGGCGATCAAACAACGCTAGAGTACTTGCTGTCTCACATAAGGAATTGACAGATGTTCATTGGACGACTCGCCGAACTGACCGGCTGCACTCCAAAAGCCATTCGACTGTACGAGCAAATGGGCCTGATCAACGAGCCGGAGCGTGAGGGGCGGTATCGCCTCTACAATGCTCATCACTTGGAAATCGTCCACCTGATCCGCAAAGCGCAGACTGCCGGGTTCAAGCTGGCCGAGATGAACCCGCTGATTGCCGCAAAAAACAAACTGAAGTCATTTCCGCTGGCGTTGGCCAACCAGGCCGTCGACGACAAGCGCCGCCAGGTCCAGGACAGGATCGCTGAACTGCAGGCGCTTGATCTTCACTTGATTGAACTCAAAAGCGAGATGAACTCAATGTTTGCGCCTCGCCCTGTGGCGGGTTTTCATAAGGTTGATGCGCTTGTCTGTACAGATAAGCAAACGCTTGCCTCAAAGCCACTTCAGGCGGCCGAGGGTTGAAGCCCAATTCATGTTTCGCCTTGGTGATGTTGTATTCCTGCGCCACGTTGTGAAACAGGCGCACCTGGCTCAAGAGTAGCTGGGCGGGCTTGCCGACTAATTGCGCCCAGCGCTCCTGGAGCCAGGCCACGCCCAGCAATAACCAGCGTGGCGCTGAGACAGGCGGGAGCTTGGGTGTTGGCGGCCTCGATCAAATCGCTGAGCGGCGACGAATGCTCATTGGCCAGGATATAGCGCTGCCCCGGCCGGCCCTTTTCGGCAGCGAGTATCATCCCGTCTGCCACATCGCGAACATCCACGAAGTTGAAGCGAAACCCCGGATCAAACGGCATCTGCCGCTGCCGAACCGACTGAAGAAATCCCATGGTATCGGTGAGGTGACCAGCATTGGGGCCAACCATGGCCGAAGGTAATACCGACACCATGTTCACCCCCAACGTCTCAGCGCACTGCCAAGCCGCCTGCTCGGAAAGTATCTTCGATTTGTAGTAGGCGTTTTCGCTTTCCGTATTCCAGTGCGCCTCATCCAGCGCCGTACCATCATGACCGACGGCGGCCACCGAACTAACGTAGACCACACGCTGCACACCCGCCCGTGAAGCGGCTTGCAGCACACGCCGCGTGCCTTGAATATTCGGCTCGACAATCTCGGCCTCCGGGTTGCGAGCCCAGTGCTTGAACACGGCGGCCACTTGAAACAGCACCTCCACGCCCTCCATCGCCTTGTCCAAGGCCGCACGGTCCAGCAACTCGGCATACACCAACTCGCAGTCCAGCCCGGCAAAGGGTGTGTGGTTACATATGTCACGAACCCCGGCTCGAACCCGATAGCCCTGACCGAGCAGCGCTCGCACCAAAGTATTGCCCAGATGGCCGTTGGCACCTGTCACCAGACATAAACTTTTCACAGGAACTCCTTGTTGGCAGCGCGCCAGAGTGGGCGCTGGGAAAAAGCATACGAGGTGTCCCATGGGGCAGAGTCAAGTACCCATTGGCACGTTAGTTTCAGTTTTAGATTTCAGCATCTCGGACACCTCTAGACACGTTTATAGTGAGTATTTAGCAAAGTATTATTTGCGGGGCAGTTATGACACGGCGGTTTTCCAAGTCTCTGTTAAACGCTTGTCAAATGCTGACTGGGCCATCAGAACAGCATTTGAATGATTGAGGCTCCAGTCGTATAACGCTCGAAATGCCCCCCTCAGTGTTTGCCCCAATGGGGTGATGCTGTATCCACCGCGATCAGCGCGGAGGGGATGACGCGGCGTGGAAGGGAGTCCACTGAAAGCCAGCCAAAGCCACACTGGTGTTATCAGAAATCGCCATTCATGATCGCTAGCACAGCCGGTGCAAGTGGGGGCAAAAATGGGGGCATAACTCTTTTTTTTCCACCTGAAACAATCGTCCTAGAGCCCAGGCAAAATGTTTTTTGGCGACCCTGAGAGTCTCTGAATGGGCTGACGCGTCAGCCCATCTGATCAAACGCCTGAGCCAAATCCGCACACAGATCCGGCGCATGTTCGACCCCGATGTGCAGACGAACGAGATTCAGGGTTACGTTTTCTCATTCGAGCGTTTCCCTGGCCATTGGGCTGAGTACCAACGGGGGCTGCCACGCCCGCATTTGTTCCTGGGTGTGGGCGCCGATGCATTGGTGTCGGATTGCTTGCAGGCGAATATCGAATGCCACTTGGGCATCGTCGGGCCGAGCTCGTTTGATCTCCATCCTTTGAGTCTCCTTATTGAGCATATATTGCGTAGCAACCTGTTCAAGGGACGAAGTCCGCCTGCGATCTGATTCTTGATTCAATTAATGGTATTTTCGGCAAATGAACATACTCCGCAGCGTCATTTGTTTCGCAATACTTCTCTGCACTGGCTGTGCAAAAACGGCCAGCATTCCACCCGCCGACCTCACGTTATCGTCTTTCGGGCTTGGCCCCAGCAATTTGTTCACTGCCCGCTTTAGCTCCACTGTGGATTTGCAGAGCGCTTTCAATGACTACGAAAAGTCCAATCAACTCACACCTACCCTGATCTGCTCTCTCAATCGAGACATCGAATTTTCATCGGAGCATTCAATAGATATAAAAGCCGAAGGACGAGTGACCGCGAACAGTAAAGCCAAACCCAATTACAAGTTTTCTTCCGAGCTCATCTTTTACTACACCAATCCGAATGGGACTCAACGCGACTTGGATGACTATGACGCCATCAAGCCCCTGCTTGCGTCGCAAATTTCAATTCCATGCAAAGTCCGCATCACCGCCTATGGGTATAAAGCCTATTACACTAATACGTTACTCATCCCCTCCAGGCTCATGATTGAGCAGATGTTTAGATAAACATCGTAAAAGACCGGGCGATTGAACACGACGCTCAGGACTTGCGGTTGATCGTCTGGCCGTTCAATGTACGCGCTGCGCGGATGTACGCCGAGTTCGGGTTCGAGAGCCGCGCGTTCGAAATGGGAATGCGCCTCACGGCGGATCGAAGTTCTCCATCAGTTGATCCAGTCAAGGAAGATAAAAACAGTGAAAAAAGCTTTCACCCCCCTGCTTCTGATCTGTCTCTCCGCCCACGCACTCGCTGATGGCAACCCTATCGGCTTCCAGTCCTCGACCCTGCCAGACGCGCACAACGAGCGTGCGCTGGAGATGGTCGTCTGGTATCCGAGTGCAACCTCTGCCAAACCGCAATTGATCGCCGACAGCCCGGCGTTCGTTGGTGCCCTCGCCGTACGCAATGCGCCAGCGGCTGCCGGCGAACATCCGCTGGTGGTGCTCTCCCACGGCTTCCGTGGCAACTGGGGCAATCAGGATTGGCTGGCCAGCACACTCGCCCACCGAGGCTACATCGTCGCGGCGGTCAATCATCCGGGCACCACCACCAGGGATCGCAACCCTGAAGCGGCCGCCCAGTTGTGGCAACGACCTGCCGACGTGAGCCGGGCCATCGATGCGGTCATGGCTCAGCCGGAACAGTTCGGCGCGGTCGCGAAGCGTCGAATTGCAGTGGTCGGTCATTCCCTCGGCGGCTGGACCGCGCTGGAAATCACCGGAGCACGCTTCGATCCCGAGCGGTTTGCCCAAGACTGCAAGGCGCATCCGCAGTTGGCCAGTTGCCGCGTTTACCAACAGATCAACCCCGGCAGCATCCCAGAGTCAAAGACTCGATTAAGCTCTGACCTGAGCGACAAACGCGTCACCGCCGTTGTCTCGCTAGACTTGGGCCTGTCACGCGGGTTGACCGATGCGAGCCTCGCGGCGCTGCCGGTTCCGGCACTGGTGATCGCGGCGGGCGTGCCCTCTGAAGACCTTCCCGCGCAGTTGGAGTCCGCCGACCTGGCCAAACGGCTGCCGCATGCCTCGACGCGCTACGTCGAGATCAGCGACGCCAGCCACTTCAGTTTCTTGTCGCTGTGCAAACCGGGCGCGGTGAAGTTGCTCGAATCAGAGGCGCCGGGGGACGGCATGACTTGCCTGGATGGCGACGGCGGGCGATCGCGTGAGGTGATTCATCAGCAAGTGACGTCGCTGATTACTGAATTTCTGGGTCCGGCACCTCGTAATGAGCGGTAGCCTCACGTCGGTAGGTTTTTGACTATCGTATTCCAGCATATCGACCTGCCGAAGCTGCCGAAGCTGCCGAAACAGGCTTTTCCCTATTTCGGCAGGCCATAACTGTGCCCACTAACTGCCGGGCTACCACGCAGGCGAGTTCGTCCAACGCTCCGTAGGTGATCTGTCGGCCACTGATGGTCAGCGCAATCTTGTCCGGCATTCGCTCGGCGTGGTCTTTTATATAGTCATGGAACTGTTTCATCTGGCCACCTCGCTACCATCCGCCAAGGTTGACGACGAAGCGCCGTCTACCCTGTTCGCCTGTACGGCTTCGTTATCCTTGGGGACGAGCAGCACAATGGCCCCCACGATCACTTCGAAAATCCCGGCACCGACAATCACCAGGCCGGTTTCAAAACGGGCATACAGCGCAGCACCGCAGGCACCGGCAATCAGAATCGACGCACCCAGCGTGGCAAAGCGCAGCCTTGCCAGCCCGGCGATTTCGCTTTGCCTGAACCGGGTTTGAATGAGCAGAATGAATGAGATGTCGATCAGTGGCCCGCCGAGTGCCGCAAGACTTGCGCCGACCATCATCCCCGTCAAGACATGTTCCGGTGGCAGGTACAGCACGGCCGCACCGATGATCGCGATGCCCAAGCCGTTGACCACGGAGCCGAAGGTAAACCCGTGATACAAGCGACGGATCTGCAGATTGCCCACAACAAAAATGGAGATCAGGTTCCCTGCCCCGTATGCCCCCATGATCAGGCCGTAGGCAGCAAAACCCTGTACGCCGAATCCCTGGATATCGTATTTGACGACGGCCAGCGCCATGCCGATCGATATACCCACGCTCCAGGCGACATTGCCCAGTCCCGCACACACATACACCGCCTGCATCTGGCTGCGTCCCGCAAGACTTGTCCAACCGGCGGTAAATCCGGCACGCCGGCTTGTTGCCTTGACAGGTTGGCGCGGCAACGCTTTGCCCAACTTCATGACCGCCCACGCAGAGATCAGGAAGGTGATGCTGTTCAGGGTAAACAGATGCTCGATCGGAATCAGCAGCGTAATCGCCGCCGCCAGCATTGGCCCGATCACCCGGGCGACCCGGATGATCGCATCGAACAGCGCGTTGACCGATTGCAGCTGGTCCGGCGCCGCGGCAATCCGCGGAAGACTGGCGCGCAGCGCCGGCTCGAACAATGAGTTGACGATCATCATGAGCATGAGCGGCACCGCCAGCATCCACAGACTCATGATGCCGAGCCCCCAAGCCAGCACCGGAATCAAGGCAAGCCCGGCCCGCGCCAGGTCGGCGCCGATCATCGTGCGACGGTGGTCCCAGCGCTCTGCCCATATCCCCCCCAGCAAAGCACCTGCCAACGCGGCGGCACCGCGTAAAGCACTGAGCCAGCTTGCATCGGTTCCTGCGATCTGTACCGCCATCCAGGCGATGGCTATCGCGAAGAGTTCGTCACCGATCGAAGAGAGCGCCAACCCTCCCCACAGCAAGGCTACGGGCCGCTGAAGCAACGGCCTGAACAATTTCATATCATCAACTCCGCACAGTCACTCAACAGTCTGAAAAAAGCCTGTCGTCTCGTTACTCGCTGGTTGGAAACGACTGGCCCGTCGAACAGGCAGTCCATTTCGGAACTCAGTACGAAGAGGCACTCTGATTGTTTATAGAGTGGCGCTCGGTGCCTGCGAGGGGAGGATTGAAAACGCTGACCAGAATTAAGGTCCGTGAACTTTCCACCACGCAGATAGTGACGATCATGTTTGTCCAGAACGTACATATCTCCCGGACGGATTGCATGGATGGTGCCCTCCATGTCTTCGATTTCGCCCTCACCACCGATGCAATAGCAAGCCTCGAGATGATTGCGATAATGAAGCAGCGATTCCGTACCGGCTCGAACCACCGTGTGGCAAATGGTGAAGCCGACTCCGTCCTGCTCTGTCAGCAGGCGGTGGCTAGTGTCGACGAAAAAGTCGGTTTTCTCGACATCGCGAATGCTACGAACAAACATATTCAGTTCCTTTTGAATAGTTGGACTGACCGCTTCATAAGTGCGAGGCAAACACAGCGGCCGCGTCGGTAAACGCTAAACAGGTAACGCAGAGGCAGACTTGCGCACAGCAAAATGTTCGACAGTTCGTTTGAGGCGCCCACTCTAGGGAGTAGCGCTGTCTTTCGTAAGTCAAATGAAACACCAACCCTGATCAAGGACAAATCACAATCAGATAACAGGATGCTTTCCTACAGGAAATGCAGGAAATCTTGTCGAAGGACGTGCCTGTGGCACGCATGCCATTACGGCAGACCAGTCATTCCCTGACCCGGTTGTTGCTCCCTGAAGAGGCCTGATCCTACGTGGAAGAATTTATGGGTATCAACGGGCTTTTCCGACTGTTTCAACGCAGGCGACGGCACATTCGAGGTCCACACGCTTAGGTAGACTCTCCGAGTTGGCGCTTTCCTTGACGTAAGAGGCCGTATGCGTTTCAAGCCAATCCCTTACACTCCCTGCAACACTGATTTGTCATCATTTCATTTGATAGCCCACCAATGGAAGGTGCATGCTAGAGGGCTCGCTTCGGTCTTATATCATTCCGAATGATAGTTACCTTTGCTTCATTCGATTCGTGCCATACAACCCCGCCAAGCATCATCCGCCCATTCTCAATAAATTGGCGGATGCTTCCATGGAACAGTCACTCAAACATTTGCGCTTCCCCTTGGCCCTGTTGGCCGTATTGGTGATGAGCGCCTGCGGCAAGACCCCGGACGCTGCCGCCACCATGCCCGCGGCCAAAGTCAGCGTAGCCAAGGTGCTGGAACAACCGGTCAACGAGTGGGACGAATTCACCGGGCGCCTTGAAGCGCCGGAAACGGTAGAGATTCGTCCACGGGTTTCCGGGCAGATCGATGACGTGGCTTTCACCGAAGGCGCGCTGGTCAAGAAAGGCGATCTGTTGTTCCAGATCGACCCGCGCCCCTTCCAGGCTGAGGTCCGCCGCCTCGAAGCTCTGGTTGCCCAGGCTCGTGCCACGGCCACCCGCAGCGAAAACGAAGCTCAGCGTGGCGAACGTCTGCGCACCAGCAACGCGATTTCCGCCGAACTCGCCGACTCGCGCACCAGCGCGGCTCAAGAAGCTCGCGCCGCCGTCGGCGCCATCCAGGCCCAACTGGATCTGGCCAAACTGAACCTGAGTTTCACCCGCGTCACTGCGCCTATCAGCGGCCGTGTCAGCCGTGCGGAAATCACCGCCGGCAACCTCGTTACCGCCGATACCACCGCGCTGACCAGCGTGGTGTCCACCGACAAGGTCTACGCCTACTTCGACGCCGACGAGCGTGTGTTCCTCAAATACACCCAGCTCGCCCGCCAGGGGCAACGCGGCGCAACCACGCCGGTTTACCTGGGCCTGTCCAATGAAGACGGCAACCCGCACCAGGGCCAGATGAACTTCGTCGACAACCAGGTCAACCCGAAGACCGGCACCATCCGCGGTCGTGCGGTATTCGACAACAGCGACGGCACCTACACCCCGGGTCTTTATGCACGCCTGAAACTGGTGGGCAGCGGCACCTACTCCGCGGTGTTGATCAACGACGAAGCGGTCGGTACCGACCTGGGTAAAAAGTTCGTGCTGGTGATGGATGCCGACAACAAAACGGCTTACCGCCCCGTCGAGCTGGGTCCGAAAATCGAAGGTTTGCGCATCGTGCGCAGCGGCCTGAACAAAGACGACACCATCATCGTCAAGGGCTTGCAACGGGTTCGCCCTGGCTCACCGGTCACCCCTGAAGTGATCCCGATGGCCAGCAAGGAAACCCTCGCGGCCCTCGCTCAACAACGACAAGCGCTGGAAGCCAGCAACCTGCCCCAAGTCGCACCTGCCAAGGTCGCGCCGGGTGCAGTTGTGAAAGTGGCAGCTGCCACTCCACGCGGTTAAGGGACAATTACTCCGATGAATTTTTCCCAATTCTTCATTTCACGGCCGATCTTTGCAGCGGTACTGTCGCTGCTGATCCTGATCGCCGGCGCCATCTCGCTGTTCCAGTTGCCGATCAGCGAATACCCGGAAGTCGTGCCGCCGACCGTTGTGGTCCGTGCCAACTTCCCGGGCGCCAACCCTAAAGTCATCGGCGAAACCGTGGCCGCTCCGCTGGAGCAAGCCATCACCGGCGTCGAGAACATGCTGTACATGTCCTCGCAGTCCACCGCTGACGGCAAGATCACCCTGACCATCACCTTCGCCCTGGGCACCGACCTGGACAACGCGCAGGTACAGGTTCAGAACCGCGTGACCCGGACCGAGCCCAAACTTCCCGAGGAAGTGACGCGCATCGGTATCACCGTGGACAAGGCGTCGCCCGACCTGACCATGGTTGTGCACTTGACCTCGCCGGACAAACGCTACGACATGCTCTACCTGTCCAACTACGCCTTGCTCAACATCAAGGATGAGCTGGCGCGTCTGGGCGGTGTCGGTGACGTGCAGCTGTTCGGGATGGGCGATTACTCGCTGCGGGTGTGGCTTGATCCGAACAAGACCGCTTCGCGCAACCTGACCGCCACCGATGTGGTCACCGCGATTCGTGAACAGAACCGTCAAGTGGCGGCCGGTGCCCTAGGCGCTCCGCCTGCACCGAATGCCACGGCGTTCCAGCTGTCGGTCAACACCCAAGGCCGTCTGGTTTCCGAGGAAGAGTTCGAGAACATCATCATTCGTTCCGGTGAAAATGGTGAAATCACTCGCCTGAAAGACATCGCTCGCGTCGAACTCGGCTCCAGCCAATACGCCCTGCGCTCGTTGCTGAACAACCAGCCGGCAGTGGCGATTCCGATCTTTCAGCGCCCTGGCTCCAACGCGATCCAGATCTCCAACGACGTTCGGGAGAAAATGGCCGAGCTGAAGAAGAACTTCCCGGAAGGCATGGACTTCAGCATCGTCTATGACCCGACGATCTTCGTGCGCGGCTCCATCGAGGCGGTGGTTCACACCCTCTTCGAAGCGCTGATCCTCGTTGTGCTGGTGGTGATCCTGTTCCTGCAAACCTGGCGCGCCTCGATCATCCCGCTGGTGGCGGTGCCGGTTTCGCTGATCGGTACGTTTGCCGTGATGCACCTGTTCGGCTTCTCGTTGAACGCCCTGTCGCTGTTCGGGCTGGTACTGGCCATCGGTATCGTGGTCGACGATGCGATTGTGGTGGTGGAAAACGTCGAGCGAAACATCGGGCTCGGATTAACCCCTGTAGAAGCCACCAAGCGTGCGATGCGCGAAGTGACCGGTCCGATCATTGCAACGGCGCTGGTGCTGTGTGCGGTGTTTATCCCGGCCGCGTTCATCTCCGGCTTGACCGGGCAGTTCTATAAACAGTTCGCCCTGACGATTGCGATTTCGACCGTGATCTCGGCCTTCAACTCGCTGACCTTGTCGCCTGCACTGGCCGCCGTGTTGCTCAAGAGCCATGACGCGCCGAAAGACCGTTTCTCAAAGGTTCTGGACAAGATCTTCGGTGGCTGGTTGTTCCGTCCGTTCAACCGTTTCTTTGACAAGGCCAGCCATGGTTATGTCGGCACCGTGGGCCGGGTTATCCGCAGCAGCGGTATCGCCCTGCTGGTGTACGCCGGCCTGATGGTGTTGACGTTCTTCGGTTTTTCCAATACCCCGACCGGTTTCGTACCCGGCCAGGACAAGCAATACCTGGTGGCCTTTGCGCAACTGCCGGATGCCGCGAGCCTGGACCGTACCGAAGACGTGATCAAGCGCATGTCCGACCTGGCCCTGAAACAGCCTGGGGTGGAAAGCGCGGTGGCCTTCCCGGGTCTGTCGATCAACGGTTTCACCAACAGCCCGAACGCCGGCATCGTGTTCGTCACCCTGAAGCCTTTCGACGAGCGCAAGGATCCGAGCATGTCCGCCGGTGCGATTGCCGGTGCATTGAACGGCCAGTACGCCGGGATTCAGGAAGCCTATATGGCGATCTTCCCGCCGCCGCCGGTACAAGGCTTGGGGACCATTGGCGGTTTCCGCCTGCAGATCGAAGACCGGGGCAACCTGGGCTATGACGAGCTGTACAAAGAAACCATGAACATCATCACCAAAAGCCGCAGCGTGCCGGAACTGGCCGGTCTGTTCACCAGTTACACGGTGAACGTGCCTCAAGTCGATGCCGCCATCGACCGGGAAAAAGCCAAGACCCACGGCGTGGCCGTCAGCGACATCTTCGACACCCTGCAGATTTACCTGGGTTCGCTGTATGCCAACGACTTCAACCGCTTCGGTCGTACCTACCAGGTCAACGTTCAGGCCGAGCAGCAGTTCCGCCTCGAATCGGACCAGATCGGTCAGCTGAAAGTGCGTAACAACCGAGGCGAGATGATCCCGCTGGCGACCTTCATCAAGGTCAGCGACACCTCGGGCCCGGACCGCGTGATGCACTACAACGGCTTCATCACCGCTGAAATCAACGGTGCGGCAGCCCCCGGCTACAGCTCCGGCCAGGCCGAGAAAGCCATCGAGAAACTGCTCAAGGATGAACTTCCGAACGGCATGACCTACGAATGGACCGACCTGACCTACCAGCAGATTCTGTCCGGCAACACCGCGCTGTTCGTGTTCCCGCTCTGCGTACTGCTGGCGTTCCTGGTGCTCGCGGCGCAGTACGAAAGCTGGAGCCTGCCACTGGCGGTGATCCTGATCGTACCGATGACCCTGCTGTCGGCCATTACCGGGGTGATTGCCTCGGGCGGCGACAACAACATCTTCACCCAGATCGGCTTGATCGTACTGGTGGGACTTGCGTGTAAGAACGCGATTCTGATCGTCGAGTTTGCCAAGGATAAACAGGAAGAAGGCCTCGGCCCGCTGGCAGCGGTACTGGAAGCTTGCCGTCTGCGTCTGCGGCCGATCCTGATGACCTCCTTCGCGTTCATCATGGGTGTTGTGCCTCTGGTCTTCTCCAGCGGTGCCGGTGCCGAAATGCGTCATGCCATGGGTGTGGCGGTGTTCTCCGGGATGCTCGGGGTGACCTTCTTCGGTCTGTTGCTGACGCCGGTGTTCTACGTACTGATTCGCAACTTTGTGGAGCGCGGTGAGCAACGCAAAGCGGCCAAGGCGCTGAAATTGGAAAAGCAACTGGAGGCGCAACAATGAGCCTGAAAGCCTTCCTGCCGAGCCTTCTGGTACTGGCCCTGAGTGCCTGTGCCGTCGGCCCGGATTACAAAACCCCAGCCACCGAGGCGGCCAACATCACGGCCGCCACCGATGGCAGCGCCGGTCAGAAGAACTTCGACCGCGCCCGTTTCGAAGGCATCTGGTGGCAGCAGTTCGAGGATCCGACCCTCAATCAGCTGGTGACGCAATCCTTGCAAGGCAACCGTGATTTGCGCGTGGCCTTTGCCCGCTGGAAAGCGGCCCGGGCGATTCGTGATGACGCCAGCAATGACGCCATGCCGACCATCACCAGCCGCGCCAGCAGTGATTTGGCCAAAGGGCAGATTCCCGGCCAGACCACTAAACGCGTCAGCAGTGAGCGCTATGACCTGGGCCTGGACATGGCCTGGGAACTGGACTTGTTCGGTCGCATCCAGCGCAACCTGGAATCCAGCGACGCTGAACAGCAGGCGGCCGAAGCCGATCTTTACCAACTGCAAGTCACCATGATTGCCGAACTGGTGGACGCCTATGGCCAACTGCGCGGCGCGCAGTTGCGGGAAAAGATCGCGCTGGCGAACCTGAACAACCAGCAGGAGTCGCGCAAGATCACCGAAAGCCTGCGTGATGCCGGTGTCGGCGATCAACTGGACGTAGTCCGCGCCGATGCACGCCTGGCGTCTGTCGAAGCCAGCGTGCCGCAGTTGCAGGCCGAACAGGTGCGTCAGCGCAACCGCATCGCCACCCTGCTGGGTGAGCGCCCGGACAAGCTGACCGTCGACCTGAGTCCAAAAGACTTGCCGGCGATCGCCAAAGCCCTGCCAATCGGTGATCCGGGCGAACTGCTGCAACGGCGTCCGGACATCCGCAGCGCCGAGCGCAAATTGGCGGCCGCCACCGCCCGTATCGGCGTGGCCAAGGCTGATTTGTTCCCACGGGTCAGCCTCAGCGGCTTCCTCGGCTTTACCGCCGGGCGCGGTTCGCAGATCGGCTCGTCGGCAGCCAACGCCTGGGCACTGGGCCCAAGCATTACCTGGGCGGCGTTCGACCTGGGCAGCGTGCGCGCCCGTTTGCGCGGCGCCGATGCTGAAGCCGAAGGCGCCCTGGCGACCTACGAGCAGCAAGTACTGCTGGCGCTGGAAGAGTCGGAAAACGCCTTCAGCGATTACGGCAAGCGTCAGCAGCGCCTGATCTCGCTGATTCGTCAAAGCGAATCAAGCCGCGCCGCTGCCGACCTGGCCGATATTCGCTACCGCGAAGGCACCGTGGACTTCCTCGTGCTGCTCGATGCTCAACGTGAGCGTTTGGCGGCAGAAGACACCCAGGCCCAGGCCGAAGTCGATTTGTATCGCGGCATTGTCGCGATCTACAAAGCCCTCGGCGGCGGCTGGCAGCCAGAGACGGTCGCCAGCAAGTAATGATTTAAGAGCTCCTTTGGTTGGCCGCAACCCAACCAAATTTTTTGCCCCGCGCCTCATTCGGTCGCGGGGCTTTTTTTTGGCTGCATGCTTGTTGAATCCACCACATTCCCTTGTGGGAGCGGGCTTGCCCGCGATGACGATTGCACATTCAGCATTGATGTTGGCTGACCCACCCTCATCGCGGGCAAGCCCGCTCCCACAGGGTTAGCGGTGTTCTTGAGTCTCGCGGCTTTCCAGGATTGTCACGGTGGCCGTGGTCCCGGCACGCAGGCGGTTTTTAGCGACATAGTCGGCGTCGATCTGAATCCGCACCGGCACCCGTTGTGCCAGCTTGACCCAGGTGTAACTGGGGTTGATGCTGGCCAGCAGTCGACTGCCGGGGGAGTTCTCGCGGTCGGCGATAGCAAAAGCGATGCTTTGCACGGTGCCGCCGAAGGTCTCGCCGCTCATCAACTCGACCCTGACCCGGTCGCCCTCCTCGATTCGCGGCAGCTTTGTTTCTTCAAAGTAGCCGCTGATATAAAACGAGTCACTGTCCACCAGTGCCAACAACGCCCCCCCGGCAGTGGCGTAATCCCCCTGACGAGTCAGCAGGTTGGTCACGTAACCGCTGACAGGCGCTGCGACCCGCGTGCGCTGCAGGTCCAGTTCGGCCTGGGTCAATGCGGCGATCGCCAGCTGCACATTGGCGTGTGCCAGGCCCAAATTGGCCTGATTGCGCAACAGCTCCGCCTGAGCCACAGCCACTTCGGTACTGGATTTTTCCCATTCTTCGCCGGAGATCGCGAAGCGCTGCTTGAGGGTTCGACGGCGATGCTCTTCGCTTTGCCGCTGTCTGAGCAGCGCTTCGCTGGCGACAATCGTAGCTTCAGACTGGCCAAGCGAGGCTTTCGCGACTTCCACCGAACGTTTGGCATGTTCCACTGCCAGCGTGTAACGAGCCGGGTCGATCTCCAGCAACAACTGGCCCTTCTCAACATGCTGGTTGTCTTGAACACCCAGGCTGACGATGCGCCCCGAGACATCGGCGGACAACGTCACCACATCGGCGCGAACCCGTGCATCCCGGGTCCAGGGTGCGCGGGTGTAATGCTCCCAGGCGAACCAGCCGAGGATGAAGGCCAGCAATACCACTGCCAGGGTCGCGAGTCGGGCAAGGATCGTCTTCAAGGCATCAGGCTCCCATCACCAGGATCAGGGTTGCGCATACGCAGGCATATAACGCGCCTTCGAACAGGGCTTCATGCCAGACGAACCGCAGCACGCCAAAGCGGCGCAAGATCCAGTCCAGCAGCAGGAAAATCGGCAGGGCCAGCAGTAAAGCCTGAGCAATCGGCGGCAAGTAGACGCCACCCAATTCAAAATCAATGGGCAAGGGCTGGCGCTCCTTCCGTTTGGGCGGGTTGAAAGTATTGGCGATGTCGCTCCAGAAACGACACCACGATCAACAATGCCACGCGCATCCTGAATACCGACCACAGGTGTTCATGAACGTCCAAATGCAAGTCGTCCATTTCATCGCCCAAGACACGCAAGTTTCCGAGCAGCGGCTCGAGGTCAATCCCGGGGCGCCCGGCGATCAATCGTCCGGTCTCCCGGACGGCAGCCAGCAAACGGTTTTGTTGTTCTGTACTCAGCAACGTGTTGCTTTGCCCCTGTTGCCTGAGCTGGTTCAAAGCCACACCCAGTGCCATACACCCGAGGCTGACTTCGAACAGCTCGCTGGAATGCTTGTCGTCGGTAGCCGGCAATAGCCCCAGCATCATGGTCAGGCGATCGACCATGCGGCTCTCAAACGCAAATTGCAGTTCATCGGTGGCCGGCGTCTTCAGCAAAGCGTAGACCTGCTCGCAGTTTTCATTGAACAGCCGGTGTATCCGCAAAACGGGCCTGAACGGAAAGATCAAGGCGTAGACACTGAGCGCCAGCGCGGTTGCGCTGATATACGCACCGGCAAACTCGAACCACGCAATGGCACTGTTTTGGCCAACTCCTGCGTTTTGAGGGCCCAGCAACAGCATTGTCGTCAGTCCAAGACCAATGCCTGTGCCCGTGGTTGACGGACTGGACAGCCCCACCGCGACGGCATACAGCAATGGGACAAGCAGCAAGGCGAGTAACTCGAAGTCACTGATCATCGGTACCAGCATGAACAGATAGAGCGCCGACACCACCAAGGCCAGACCCAGCCCCCTGGCAAAGCTTTGCGCGGCCAGCAACGGCCGCGGAAAAGTCGCCATCAGCGAACAGAGAATCCCCACCACAATCATGCCGCCACGGGCACCGTCCCAAGCGGTCTCGATCCAGATCAGACCGGCCACCAGCAACGCGGCAAATGCCCGGATTGCATTCATTGCCGCCAATGTGAAGTCCAGATGCAGCGGATTTTCCTGGCCACGGAACACGCAACTGGCTTCACGCCCTTCCTGGATCGCGTCGCTCAGTTCCAGAACCTGCCCCAGCTGCTCTAACATCCGTGCCTGCTCCCAGCGCAGTGCCCAGGCCAATGAACGCAGGGTGGCAGGCATCGTCTCGGTGAGTTGTTCGGCCTTGTAGGCCTGGTCATCGAAGCGCTGTTGCAGTGCGGCGAAATGGTGCCGTGCCTCGCTCGACAGTGAACGCCCTTGCAGGGCCAACTCATCGAGAAACGCCAGTTCTTCGGCGCGCAAACGTTGTATCTCTTCCGGCAACGCGCCTTCCCAGCGTTCAGTGAGCAGTAGCCGCTGGTGACGCAAGGCCGTCAACCGCGAAGTCAGCAGCACCAGTTGATTGCCCAGCAGTTGCACCAGACTATTGGCGCTGCGCAACCGTGGCGCATCGTAATATAAATGCCGACGTACCCCCTCCAGAGCGCTGATTGCACCGAGCAGCTGCATCTGCCGCCGATGGAAATCGGCCTCACTTTCTTCGGTTCGGATGACGGCGGCAGCGTGGGTCGCGAGCAGCTTGATGACCTGATCGATCTTGGCGAAGTAATCCCGCGCCACCGCTTCCGGCCGCGCCGTGAGAAGGCTGACCACGCACACGCAAGCCACCGCCAAAAGCGTCTCGGTCACACGAGTGACCGCCAGCAGGAACGTGCCCTCCTGATCGGGCACCGCCAGCAGCGCCACGACTACCGCCGTGTACCCGCTCAGAACAAATGCCTGGGAACTGGTGTAGCGCAACAGGGTGCCGCCGGCGGTACAGAATGCCAGCCACAAGGCCAGGGTGATGATGAAGGGCAGCGGCGCCTGGGGAAAGATCGCCATGATCAACACCGCCACGACCGCTCCGAACGTGGTGCCGATGACCTGGCCAAAGCTTCGGGCCAGGGCCATGCCACCCAATGGTTGGCTGACGATGACCACTGCCATGATCGACCACTTGGGCTGTTCAAGGTCGAACAGGAAGGCCAGATACAGCGTCAGCAGGCCGGCCACAATGGTCCTCAGGGCGAACAGCAGTACCTCTCGCCCAGGGTTGAGGATCGCCTTGAAGTATTGAAGCAACGGTTGCATGGGAGCGCTCATCGAGTCCTATCAGCAAGCGTAGTCATTGCTGCTGGGCCTCGACAGGTTTCAGTGTCGACAAAACCTGTAGGCAAACTCGCCGATGGGCATGCTTATTTTGATAGACCCCGTCGATTACTCTGTCAGCCATACCAATTGGAGAACGATCTGCCATTGTGCGCACACTGGAGCGCGAAGTGCTGGCAGCGCTGGGGCACACCGATTTGCCACCCGCTCTCGAACCCGACGACTACGTGCTGAATTGAGTCAGGGTTTGACTCACAGCCCTGCCTGACCGAAGCTGGTGACTTTGCAAAAGCCCGCCAGCTCCCGGATTCCTGCATGCCTCAGTCCCGCCGCTATCTGCTCCTCAGCCTCTGCGTACTGCTTGCCCTCGCCCTCGCCTGGTTTTTCCTGCGTAGCACGACACCTGTGGTGCCGGAGGCAATCAGGCGCGGCTACAGCGAAGCGCTGACCCAGGCACGCGCGGGGCAACCGGGAGCGGCGCGGGTCCTTTACCAGCAATTGAGCCGCCCTGACCTGTCAGCCAAGCGCCGCGTCTGGCTGCATGCCGAACTGCCCAACTACCCCAGCCCCCAAGCTCTGAAACTGGCGGATGCGGACCTGCAACATCCATCGGCGGATGTGCGCATCGCGGCCATCAAAAGCGTCGGCGGGCTGGTGCCCAATGGGCAGCGCAGTCTGTTGCTGGGGCCCTTGCTCGATGACAGCGACCAAAGCGTCCGGTTTGCGGCGGTCAACGCCTTATTGGGCCTGTCCCCGGATGAGCTGGGGTTGTATTTCGGGCCGTTGGAGCAAGCCATCGACGCTTGGGAACAGGTCCTCAAGCGTCAGCCGCAAAGCGCTGAAACCCAGTACCAATTGGCGCGTCTGCATTTGCACAATGCCGAACTGAAGGACGCGCAGCAGGCACTGGAGCGCACCTTGCAACTGGCGCCCGGCAACCTGCCGGCGCTGGTGATGCAGATCGAAGTGCTGGATAGACAGGGCCAAAGCGATGCCGCCAGGCAGTTGTTGGCGAAGCAGTTAAAGGCCCAGCCCGATTCGGCCTACCTGCAACATGCGTTGGGGCTCTGGCTGCTGCACCACGGGCAAAGTGAGTTCGCCCTGCTCGGGCTGTCCAAAGCTGTGGAACTGGAGCCGGACAACAAGGACTACCGTTACGACCTGGCCACCACGCTGCATGGCGAGCAGGAGCTGGAAGCGGCACAGAACCAGTTGCAGGAAATCGTCCAGCGCCACCCGGCCGATCGCAAGGCGCGCGTGCTGCTGATCAACTACTGGAAGGAAAGCGGGCAGTTGCAGAACGTGCAGATCCTGTTGGCGCAGCTGGAGCAGCTCAATCCGGATGATCCGGCGTTGCAGCAAGGGCTTTAGATCAAGATCAAAAGATCGCAGGCTGCGCCAGCTCTTATCAAACAAAAAATAACGCATTGTTTTTGCTCTGAAATTTATCCAACCATCACCAACTGCATCCCCAGCTTGCGCGCCTTGCGTTCCAAGGCGCGCCGTTGTCGGTCGCGACTCTTCTC
>NZ_CAXAQH010000035.1:0-65280 GCF_963970905.1 Pseudomonas sp. EL_65y_Pfl2_R96
GGGCGGTTTGAAGCCAGCTCCTGCAAGCAGACTCCGGGAGGCCTACTCCCATCTTTGATAGAGCATCGCTGGCTTACGCCAGCGTTCGTGACACACCCCAATACAAAATCTTCACGCGGTTGCGTGGTTTGTTGAGGAAGACGAAAAGCACAGGGTCGAATACCGCGACTTTGATATCCAGCTCGACAAGTGCGGCCAGGCCATCAATGGATTTTCGAAAGTCGACGGGCTTGGGGTAGAGATAGACTTTTTCGACTTTGGCATCGGGTCGCATCATGGCGGGCTGGCTCCTGAGGGAATCGGGAGCACAGCATCCGGGATCAGCTAAGCGCTTTGAATGTGGGGTTCATGGAGCGCTTACGTTCAAACGACCCCGGCCCACCAATCCGAAAACGACAAGGCCCGCCAAGTGCGGGCTTTGTTGCATCTGGGGTTTGGCAATCGATGGCTCCCCCCCCTGTGGGAGCGGGCTTACCCGCGAAGAGGCCAACCAGACCAGCACAAATCCCCCGCGGCCAAAAATGCAACCGCCGCCGCGACCGCCCTCGGAAATGCCCTGCGCCAAGCCCTTCTGATCATCGACATGCAACCCAGCTTCGCCCCTTCCCAATGGCTCATCGACGGTATCCAGGCACTCATCGGAACCCTGCCCGGAGACCTGCTGCCTGGCGGCTGGGCTTGCGCTGTTTGAAGAGAGGTTACAGACGACGCTGATTACCGATTTGACGGTGGGTTTGTCACTGGATCGGGCGACGTGGTGAGTGAGGTGCGATGGGAGCTGCCGTAGAGTGTTCAGGAGCAGGACACGATTGGATGATCATGCCGGTACTGAATTAATCGTGGTCTGGCCCCGTTTTTTTGGCCATCGCCAAGGCCTTGGATTACAGCCTCAAACGCTGGATAGCGCTGACGCGCTATCTCTATGACGGCGCTGTACCCATCGATAATAACTGGTGCGACAATCAAATTCGGCCGTAGGCTCTTGGGCGTTCGAACTGGCTGTTTGCGGGCTTATTACGCAGTGGTAAACGTGCGGCTGCGATCATGAGTTTGATCCAGTCGGCACGGCTCAATGGACATGATCCGTATGCTTACCTGAAAGACGTTCTCACGCGCCTGCCGACGCAGCAGGCGAGTGAAGTTGTTGACCTGTTACCGAATAATTAGGCAATCAAATCACAGGATTAAAGGGAATTAACGATGGAAATAGATCACATTTTTATCTGTGTGAATGATGACGGTCGAGGCGCTGACGCACTGAAAGCTCTCGGGCTTGCTGAAGGGACACCAAACGTACACCCAGGCCAAGGCACTGCCAATAGAAGGTTTTTCTTCCGAAATTCTTTCATTGAGCTTTTACATCTCACCGATGAGTTAGAAGCTCAAAGTCCGTTAACAGCGCCAACCCAACTCTTTGACCGCCTCAAGTGCGCAGATGGAGTCGCCGCGCCCTTTGGAATTTGCTTCAGACCATCCACCGTAGGCGAGAAGCCAATGTTTCCGGTCTGGGAATATCGACCTGTTTACTTACCAGCTACCCTGAAAGTCGACGTGGGACATGCGCCTATATCCGAACCGATGTGGTTTTTTCTTTCGTTTGCCAAGAGACCAGATGAGGCTCCGATTGAACGAGCGCAGCCGTTTGAACATCCCAACGGCTTTCGCGACATTACATCTGTGCAAGTTACCACCCCCAACAGCCAAGCTTTTTCTACCCCTGCCAACTGCGCAAACCAGCTGAAAGGATTTGAAATTGTTCATGGTGATGAGCATCTGGTCGTATTGGAAATCGATCATGGCGTAAGCGGCCAGACACACGATTTCCGTCCAGGGTTGCCGATGATTATGAACTGGTGATGCATTGACCTAACCATTCAGCCAACATCTCGTTCTGATCCCAACGCTGGGGGCACTGCTGTGTGCTTCACTGAGGTTTGGATTCAGGAGGGTGTGTTGGCCGGGCGCTTACGAACTCATCGGCACCCTGCCCTATCAAAACAGCTCGCCCATCAGGAATCATCGTGACGATGGTCATATGCAAATTCAGCAATCAGCGCACACTGGAACTGATCGGAGTGTGAACTCAGAATTTAATTGTGTTGCATCGACCAGTTGAATCCACAACCTATCGCGGACATCCCTCAGGATTACCCTTCAGGTATCACGATATTCGATTCGATTTTTTTCCCCATGCTGATGCGTGGCTCGGTCGAGTAGCCCAGAGATTCGTAGAAGGTTTTGACGCCTTCATTTGCGCTGACAATTTGCAGGTTGATTTTCATGCACCCTCGCGCCGTCAAGGCGCCCTCTGCATGACGGACCAGTTTTACCCCGATGCCTTTTCTGCGATGTGATGGATGCACCGCAACCGAATACAACCATCCACGATGGCCGTCGTATCCCGCGAGGACGGTGCCTTTTTTTCTTCAAGCTTAAAATCGAAGAAATCTAAAACCCTCACTGCAAGCTCACAGCCTGCTGGCGATTTCCTTCCAGATGTAGGCGTAGTTGTATTTCAGCCAGCGAACCAGCACTTTATCGAACTGCCGGCGAAACCAATTACATTCTCTTGCCGCCAGCCTTTCCTCTATCGATTCTCTAAGTATGTCGGGATCGAAGCCCGTCCATACTGGGGGCACCGCGGCCACCAGATTGGTGAAACACACCGGTGCGACTTCTGAATAGAGGATTTCGTACAGTATGTCAGGATCAACGCCTCTGACCTCATTCGCTACATAGTCATATTCGACTGGGAAATCGTTGAATGGCTCGGAGAGTGCGGCTCGGACCTTTGTCAGTTGCGGTTCAGTAAGAAGATGTCCCAATGTGTAAATTCCTCCAGCTCTTCATCCAGTGAGCTCGCCACCGCTTCGCCTGCGACACCACCGACGATGATGCCTTGGCGCGCAGCTTCTTTGGGTTTGTTTTCAGCATTCAATATTTGATAGGTCGCCAGAACGGCGGTTCAAACGAACACGGCACCACTTCAACATCTAAAGACGTCCACGGACGTCTTTTTTGTGCCTGAAATCCATCAATGAAATCTGGTTCGCCCCTCTTGTGCGAGCCTATCCTCAAGCATTAACAAAGCCCGTCTTGCACGGGCTTTGTTGCATCTGGGATTTTGTCTATTGCGTGCATGCTCAAGGCGCGGGGGCCAACGCCATATCAGCTCGCCCAACGCCCGGCACCTCAACGGGACTGGCACAGGCGACAAAATCCTCCTTGCGCAACAGCACCAACGCAATCAACGACACCACCCCCGTACCTATGTAAAAGTACCAGGGCGACGTAATGTCTCCGGTCAGCTTGATCAGCCAGGTAGAAATCAGCGGCGCGCTACCACCGAATACCGCCACCGGAATGTTGTACGCCACCGCGATACCGGTGGAACGGATTCGAGTGGGCAACAACTCGCTCATTAATGCGTAAGTCGACGAGGCATACAGGCCGAACAGGATGGCCACCGCCATCAACGGGTAGATAAACGAAGCAGGCGTCGCCGTGGGGGCCGATTTGAAGAGCCAGTACATCGCCAAGGTGGCCAGGGTGCCGACCACCAACAGAAACGGCTTACGCCCGTTTCTATCCGTGAACGCACCGCCGAATGGCATGACGACTGCGGCCGATAAGCTGGCAACGAAGACGTAGAGCAAGGTCGTGCCGCTGTCGAACTTGAGAATGCTCGACATGTAGGTCGAGACAAAGGTCAGCACCAGATAGAAGATCGAGCTGTGCAGGGTAATGATGAAGAACACCAGGGCAATCGCCCGTTTCCACTGCCAGACTTCTCGCAGAGGCGCCTTGGAGGTTTCCCCCGCGCGCTGCAATGCCAGGAACTCGGGACTGTCTTCAAGCTTCAGACGAATGTACATCGAGATCAGGCCCAGAGGCGCCGCAATCAGAAATGGAATGCGCCAACCCCAGGCTTGCATCAGGTCGGCGCCCATGACCCAAGTCATGCCGTTGGCCACGGCACCGCCCAGTAACAGTCCGAGCACCGCCGTTACCATCAACCAGCATGTGGCGAAGCCGCGTCGCCCAGGCCCGGCGTACTCGGAGATGAAACTGGTGATGGTGCCGATCTCGCCACCGGCCGAGAAGCCCTGTACACATCGGATCAACACCAGAATGATCGGCGCTGCAATCCCTATCGAGGCATAGGTCGGCAGCACCCCCAGCAAGAAGGTCGAACCGGCCATCAGCACCAGCACGGTGATCAGGGTTTTGCGCCGACCGATCTTGTCCGCCAGCGGACCGAAAAACAGCCCTCCCAGAGGCCGGATGAAAAAGCTCAAGGCAAAAGCCGCAAAACTGGCGAGCAGGCTGGTGGTCGGGTCATCAGAGACGAAGAACGCCTTGCCGATATAGACGGCGAGAAAACCATAGACGCCGTAGTCGTACCACTCGATCAGGTGGCCGGACGTTGCACCGATAAACGCCCGACGCCGTTGCCGGGCCGGTTTTTTCTGTTGAATGCCCACGTGAGGGACTCCTGTCTGATTTTATCCATGGGAAACACAACTCAGGGAACTGCAGTGCCGTTCGCGACCTCCTTCAACCAGAGGCGCAGCTCGCTCTTGAGGATCTTGCCGTAACTGTTCTTGGGCAGCTCCGTGCAAAATACGTACTTCTTCGGTTTTTTGAATGACCCCATGCGCTCGACGAACCATGCGTTGAGCAAAGATTCATCGAGCGATCCTGCTGCACGGGGAACGACGAACGCTACCACCATTTCCCCCCACTGCACATCCGGCTCGCCAACCACACAGACTTCAAATACTTCCGGGTGCTGCGACAACACTTCTTCTACTTCCCGAGGGTACACGTTGCAGCCGCCGGAAATGATCACATCCTTGGAGCGATCGGTGAGCGTCAGATAACCTGCGTGATCAAGAAAGCCGATGTCGCCGGTTAACAGCCAGCCATCCACCAAGGTCTGGCGAGTCGCCTCGTCGTTGCGCCAGTAGCCTTGCATGACGGTAGGACCACGCACGGCGATTTCCCCTGACTGGCCGGGAGACAACGGCCGGTGCTCAGGATCCAGAATCCTGATCTCCATGCACGAATGTGCCCGCCCGACGGAAGCTGCCAGAGACGCCCAGTCGGGACGGTTTCGATCCGCAATCAACTCACGCGACAAAGCGCTGATCGTCATCGGGCTCTCCCCCTGACCATAGATCTGCACCAGCCGCGCGCCAAAGGTCTCGACCGCTTCTTGCAGATCCCTCAGGTACATCGGCGCGCCACCGTAGACAATTGTCTTGATCCCGTCGCCGCCGTAGCCTTGGCGCCGCGCCTGTTCAACCATGCGCTTGACCATGGTTGGCGCGGCGAACAACATGAGATCGCGCAGCCCGCTCGCCAGCTCGAACAGCTCGTCGGCCTTGAAACCACGGGATTCGGGGACCACATGGCGAGCCCCGCAACGCACATGGATAAAGTTGTAGAGGCCGGCGCCATGGGACATCGGGGCCGCGTACACCACCGCATCATCCGGACTGACCGGATTAACGTCGAGCGGATAACACAGCGACATGGCCATCAGGTTGCCGTGGGACAGCATCACCCCCTTGGATCGCCCGGTGGTGCCGGAGGTGTAGAACAGCCAGGCAAGGTCATCGGCATCACGAGAGCAAGGATCTTCCAACATCGTCGCATCGAGCGAAGCACACACCACACTGTCCGCTTCATTCAGTTCACGACAGCCCTGCGGCAACATCTCGGGCGAGAACACCTTGCCGCACTCGGTGAAGATCAGACGGGCTTGCGCATCGTTGGCGATCCAGCCAGCTTCAACAGGGTGCAGCTTGCAGTTGATCGGCACCGCGACCGCGCCAATCCACCAGACGCAATAGAGTAATTCGAGATATTCGCAACTGTTCTTCATGAACAGCGCCACACGGTCGCCGGGAGCAATGCCGTGCTCGCCTATGAGCTGCGCGGCACGGCTACGGACATGAGCGACAAACGTGGCGTAATCGGCGACTTGCCGCTGCCCCTCAAATAACGCTGGGCGTTCTGGCCAGCGTCGACCGGCGTCGTTCAACCAGTTGGCAATGTTCATGCTCAAGCCCTGTGAGCCTGAAGCACCGAGGCGTAATTGGCGACCGCCATGCCACCCATGTTGAACAACAGACCGAACTCGGGGTTCGGCACGGCCAGGCCGACAGGCTCGCCCGTCAACTGCCAAAAGGCCATAGCGTGCATCGATACCCCCGTGGCGCCCACAGGATGCCCCTTGGCCTTGAGCCCGCCAGACAGGTTCACCGGCAAACGCCCGCCCACCCGCACAATACCGTCATCCAGCGCTCGGTGCCCCTCGCCTCTGGGGGCCAGGCCCATGGCTTCGTAGATCAGCAGTTCGGCAATGGTGAAACAGTCATGGACCTCGGCAAAACTCAGATCGCCCAAGGTGACATTAGCCTCGCGCAAAGCCGCATAGATCGCGCGCCGTGGGCCTTCAAACGCGATGATGTCACGCTGGGCAATCGGCAGGAAGTCGTTGACTTGAGCCACCGAGCGAATCAGCACCTCACGACGAAACTGCCTGGCTCGCCTGGACGAGGCCAGCACAATGGCGGCAGCCCCATCGCTGATTAGCGAACAGTCGGTCAGGCGCAGCGCCTGCGCCACATACGGATTGGTTTTGGACACATTGTTGCAATGTTCGAAATCCATGACCCGGTGCATCTGCGCCAAGGGGTTGGCCATGGCGTTGGAGTGGTTTTTGGTGGCGATGGCGGCCATCGATGCCATCGGGCACTGGTAGCGGTCACGGTACTGTTGCGCAGCCAGGCCGAACAACTGCGGAAAACTGAGCCCGGCCTCTTGGGCGGCGTTCTGATAACCGGCACCGGTCAGGGCCTTGGTGACCTCGGCTGTAGAGTTGGAAGTCATCTTCTCGGCGCCCACGATCAACACCAGCTCAGCAGAGCCTGAAAGGATCGCGTTGATCCCCGCGTGAATCGCCGCCGAGCCCGAGGCGCAGGCGTTTTCACAGCGGGTGGCAGGCTTGAAGCGCAAGCCTGCGTCGGCTTGCAGCATCAATGAAGAGGGAAAACCATCCGCAACCATCCCCGAATTGAAATGCCCGAGGAACAGGGCGTCGACTTCTGAGGCGTCGATGGCGGCATCCGCCAGGGCTTCGCGGGTAACCTGCACGATAAGGTCTTCCAGCGTAGAACCGTCCAGACGACCAAAACGGGAGTGAGCGGCAGCGACGATGGAAACGGAATGGGGCATGGAGATTTTCTTCTGTGCTTGGATCAGGTATTCATTACAATGACCTACCGTCCGGATCACTCGCTAGTTAGTACAACTACGTACTCGCATAAGTAACCGCACTGACCCACGGTATCGTTAGTAAGGGATTGTAAGTCGAGGCAGGATGCCCAATGACCGTCTTCGCAAAGCAACTCAAAGACCTTGAACGTCTGGCGTTCCAGGTGTCACCCGCCCCGCAGCTCATCACCGGCAGCCGCGTGATGCTCGACTGCAACGAGGCATTTCTGGAGCTGTTCGGTTACGCTCGCGAGGAGCTTCTGGGTCATCTGACCCTGCTGATCTACCCCTCCCAGGCGGACTACAAGGCCATTGGCAACCGCAGCCAGAACTGGTTGCTCAACAGCCAGAGCGGCTCCTACTCCGATGAACGCTTCATGCAACATAAAAGCGGCGAGGTGTTCTGGGCCAGGTCCCACGGCTATACCCTGACTCTGGACGATCCGTTCAAACTGATGGTCTGGCACTTCGAACGCATGGACCGACCGCACCACGCGACAGTAAACCTCACGCCCCGCGAACGAGAAATCTCGATGCACATCGTCAATGGACTGACCTGCAAGGAAGTGGCAAAAAAACTGGCGATTTCCCACAGAACCGTGGAAGTCCATCGCGCACGCCTAATGAAAAAGCTACAGGCCAAGAACAGCGCGGAGCTGGTTTCGAAGATTATTGTTGTGAGTTGACGGGCAAGTAATAGAGAGAAGTTCTTTCATATACATCGGGAGGTCGAGATTCAAGGAAATACGTTCAGGGAACTTCCCGCGAAAGCCTCCAGTCACGGCTATATGTGGCATGCAGCGGCCTGCACCCGCGCGGCACCGTCAAAGTGAACTGGCCAACCGATAGTGCTGCTGCCTGCGCCGTATTCCTTCGAGACTTGTTGCGATGATCCGCATCGATGCCATCTGGCTCGCCACCGAGCCCATGGATATGCGCGCCGGCACTGAAACGGCGCTGGCCAGGGTTATCGCGGTATTCGGTGCGGCGAAGCCACACCGCAAGACGGGATTGCCGGGCGCGTACGTTTTTTTGAAAGCAGGCTGAGCAAATAAGAAAACCGGAATACTGAAAAAGGGCCTTTAAAGGCCCTTTTCTCTTTCTACCTGATGACTTTATTTTTTTCTGCACATCTCAATATCGCTCTGCGTTTTCAGATCCGTATCGATTCCCAGCCGATACCGGCAGTAGTCAATGATCCACTTTCGCTCTTCGTCCGTGAGTCGTTCGACGTGCCTGATCTCTCCATCGTTGGCGTGAATGTTGTAAAACTTCATCTGGAACGTGGGGTGTTTCTTGATGAACGGAATGGTCTCAATGTCGCCATCTTCAAGGGCTTCGTAGTAGCCGACGTAGAGCACAGCCAATACCGCCAACACTGCAGCAATCAATAGCCTTTTCATTCTTGCGGCGCCGGTGGAGGCAACAGTTGACAACTCGGGACGACTTTACAAGGCTGGTGTCGATAAAATTGACTACCACATACCTGAGCGCCACACGCGGGCCGATCTAGCGGCCGAGCTCGGGTTACCATCAGGAGCGCATTCATGATTTCGATTAAGCTAGGCTTAGCCAAGGGTGTTAAAAGCCCATTTGCCGACTTTATTCGTAACACGAAGTCAGAGCAAAAAAAAGCGCGTTTACAGTGAAGTTTTGACCGAGGCGACCAAGCAACAAAACCTCGTGATGATGCAGGCCGAGGCAAAGCAAGCCTGATAGACCTGCATAGAATCGAAGAGAAGCCCGGCCAGATGCCGGGTTTTTTATTGCCTGACAGACTCGCACTCACCGTCCTAGGAAATTTCCCTCAAAACGTATCGCCTTCCATGAACTAGCAGGCGCTGCTCGTCGAGGATAGCCTTCAGGTGTCGCTGCAAATCAGCGATTGGGCTTTGACAGGCCGAAAAGTGTAACCTTTCACTCCTCCTGATCAGGCAGCATGCTCACGCGCATGCAGTCTCGTTTATGGCGGCTGTGCGTGGGGCATCTTCGGGTGCACCGGGTTCCTACACTACCGGTCTGTCAACCCGCGCACAGCTGCCACCCAATCCTGTTTGACAGCAGAGGGGTGGCCGCCTCCAAAACTAGTGTAGGAGCATCAACATGAAGAAGATCACCCCCAACCCTCCAGAATCCGATACCCCCTCAGAACCCGAAACCCTCGACCTGACCCAACTCTCCCAAGCCACCCAACGCGCCGTCAGCGCCCGCTTGCGCAACCCGAAACAGCCCGATCCCGTGAGCCATGTTTTCACCATCCTCCCCGACGTCGACACGCCCACCCTGCTCGCTCACGCCAGCGAAACCCTGGCCTCCCTGAACGTCATGGCCACCGACCTGGCCGATCAGCTCGAAGGCTCGCATCGCAACGTGGCATTGGCGATGCAGCAACTGGCCGTGCTGGCCGAGATGTTGATCAATCGAGCGCTGGACAACCTCGATTCGCCCATGCCGGCGGTCACGCCCGTCTGCCACTGAGTGAGCTCGCTCGTTGATCGAATGGAGTTTTTGTCATGGATCGATACATGCCGATCACCGGCATCGACTGCACTATCGCGTCGCTGCTGATCGACACCGAAGCGCCGCTGGATGTGCTGCATGAAACGGCGGCCTACCGCATCCGCACCGCGACTCAACTGCTGGAGAGTTTCGCTGTGAACGAAGGCGTTCACAGTGAGCTGGCGCGGGTGTTGGTGACTTCGTTGCGCGATGGTTGCGATTTACTGGATGTGGTGGGGCGACGGTTGCAGAGGCAGGTTTCAGCGTCTTAACGAATCCGGCATAGGACATCGTTGCCGCCCCCCAACGTAAAAAGGCACCTGACGAGCCTCTCGCAGGTGCCTTTTTTGTGGATTCGATTCAATGCGCTATCGATGCATGACGAGTATCGTGTTTCTCAACATTGCCTTTGGCTACGGAACAGATGATGAACAAAAGCGTTTTATACGCCTTGGGCGCTGCAGCGCTGTTTGGTGCCAGCACACCGCTTGCCAAGGTCCTGGGGCTGAACGTTTCCCCCGTCTTGCTCGCCGGCTTGCTTTACCTGGGAAGTGGCTTGGGTCTCACGGTCACCAGGCTGATCCGTGATCGCGGCTGGCAGCCTGTCGGCTTAACAATATCCGAATGGCCATGGCTCATTGGCGCTATCGCGTTCGGCGGTGTGCTGGGGCCGGTGTCTTTAATGTTCGGCCTTACCCTCACATCGGGTACCACGGCTTCGCTGTTGCTAAACCTTGAAGCGGTGTTAACCGCTCTGCTCGCCTGGGTGGTGTTCAAGGAGAACGCCGACCGGCGGATCGTCGCTGGAATGATCGCTATAGTGGCGGGTGGCGTGCTCTTGGGCTGGCCTCAAACTTCCGCACAGCCCCATGGTTGGGTTGGCCCGGTCGCCGTGGCGATTGCATGTTTTTGCTGGGCCATCGATAACAACCTGACCCGGAAGGTTTCTGCATCGGATGCATTGTTCATCGCTGGTATCAAAGGATTGGTCGCCGGGGTCGTCAACTGCGTTTTAGGGATTGCTCTTGGCATGCATCTCCCTGAATGGTCTCTGCTAGGGCCAACACTACTCGTCGGCTTTTTAGGCTACGGCGTTAGCCTGGTGCTATTCGTTTTGGCTTTGCGTGGGCTTGGAACAGCACGCACAGGTGCGTACTTCTCTACTGCACCGTTCTTGGGGGCCGCCATTTCAATCCTGTTGTTAGGCGAAGCAGTGACGTGGGTGTTTTGGATTGCTGCAGGCCTGATGGGGCTTGGCGTCTGGATACACCTTACCGAGAGCCATTCTCACGAACACAAACATGATCCGCAAACCCATGACCATCCGCATGTTCACGATGAGCACCATCAACATGAACATGCCTTTGAGTGGGACGGCACTCAACCTCATAGCCATTTACATGACCACGCTCCCATCCAACACAGTCATCCGCACTATCCCGATATCCATCACAGGCACTCACACTGAGCGACTGAGAGGGACGGCAGTGTGCCGCAACAACCATTCGGTCAACACATTTTCTCAAATGCAGTGGCTTTGACTTTGCAACCTGGTACGGGCACAGTCTGTGCGCTACATGAGGATGGATGCCTCGGTGAAGCTTAAGGAGAATGCCGTGTTTCCGATCAATATTTGGCTTGCCTATACTGCCGCGTGCTTGCTGTTGGTACTCGCACCAGGCCCGGACAATCTGCTGGCCGTAGGCCGAGGACTCAGTCAGGGCAAGATAGCCGCTATCGTATCGGGCATGGCATCTGGGGCGGGAATTCTCTTTCATGTGGCAACCGCTTCGCTAGGACTGACTTTGCTTATGCAGACGTCCGCAGTTGCCTTCTGGGTCATCAAGCTCATCGGCGCCGGTTATCTACTTTGGCTTGGCATAAAAGTCCTGCGCTCTCGTAGCCTGATCAGCTTCCAGCCAGCGACTCGGCAATCACTGCCGAGCATTTTCCTCACAGGATTACTCTCGGCAGCACTCAATCCGAAGCCTGGGTTTTTCGTCCTTGCGTTCATCCCGCAGTTCGTCGACCCACAACGCGGCTCAGTGAGCGTGCAGATGCTGGTGTACGGCATATGGTTCGCCGCACTTACGGCAGTGGGATTCGCACTGATGGGCGTATTTGCCTCTGCACTGTCCCGATTCTTGCGTCAGAGGCCACGACTGGTAAATGGCCTGAACGTAGGGGCAGGACTCACCTTCGTTGCTTCTGGAGTATCGATAGCGGCACTCAGCCAAAAATAGGATCAGTGTATTGGCGTCGCGGGGCTAAGATTCCAGCCTCGCCGAGCCTCGATGATTATGAAAGCTGACGCCTTCAAGACCGCCCAAGTGCCCACGGCCGGATTTGGTTCTCGCACCCATTATTGTCAATGGGTACGACCCGCCATCGAGATAGCGCAGTCATAAACGACTTATGAGCAACCCGGGAACGGCGCGTGCATCCTTTGCACTCGCCGGGCCCCAGACAAGGACGTGATTACAATGGAAAGGGAAATCATCTTAATGCGTCATGGCCAGCCGAATCTGGCTGTGATTGACAAGATTTCATCACTCGATATGAAACACTGGATCGAACAATACGACCTGTCCGAAATCATCAACCAGCTCGCCCCTGAGGCGAGTGTGGAGGTGGCCGCTACCGCCAAAGTGATCGTGTCGAGTACTGCGCCTCGGGCGTTGACATCCGTTCGGGCATTGGGCCTTCAGCCCAGCCTTGTAGATGAGATCTTCTGCGAGGCGCAGTTGCCCTATGGGCGATGGACACGGCCGCGCCTTTCACCGTTTACGTGGGCATTTATTCTTCGAATCCTATGGTTGTGCGGTTTCTCAGGGACGGTAGAGTCTGCCCGCAAGGCTAAAATACGGGCCGATACGGCCGCTCAACAACTTCAATCGCTTGCCAGCGAAGGGCCGGTTCTCCTGCTCGGTCATGGATTCATGAATCGAATGATCGCCAAGCGGTTGGAGGCTGCCGGATGGACTCGCCATAAAAGCAATGGTAGCCGGTACTGGAGCGCGACGGCCTATCGGATGAATCAGCGTTAAGGCACGGCGACAGCCCTGCCTCGAAGGGTGATGGTCGCTCCGGGTTATGCGGGCTGAACGTAGCTAAAAAGGATTTCTCTGACAGATTAGAGCCACGTCATCCTGGGAAATTTCCCGCAACCCGTAGCGACTTCCATGAACTGGCGAACAAGGTTTCCGGACGATAGTCTTTACGCTTCGCTGCAAACCCTGCGGACGGTTTTGACAAGCCGAAACAGCGTAAGGATCCCTAACCCCATGGAACGCCCTTATGAAAAAAATCACCCTGCATTTAGTTGAAAATCCGGCCACTTCAGCCCCTGAAACCCTCGACCCAACCCAACGTCCCCACACCACCGAACGCACCGTCAGCGCCCGCCGGCGCAACCCGAACAGGAACATCTTCAGCGTCCGCCCCGACGTCGATACGACCACCCTGCTCGCTCATGCCAGCGAGACCCTGGCGTCCCTCAACGTCATGACTTTGGACTTTGCCAACCAACTCGAAGGCTCGCAGCGCAATGTGGCGCTGGCTCTTCAGCAGTTGACAATGTTGACCGAGCTTTTGGTCAACCGAGCGCGGGAGAACCTCGATCCGAACGGGTCGGTGGCCGTGGGCAAGCCTCCCGTTTTTCACTGAGTGATCGCGCTCGTTGATCAAATGAAGGTTTTGTCATGGATCGATACACGCGACGGTTACAGACGCAGGTTTCTGCGTAGAAAAGCAAAATGGGCGGCCTTATTAAGGTCGCCCATTTTTGCTGATGCCGCAAACCATTAGCTGGTTGGGTTTTGAGTGTGACTGCATGCCCATGACTCTACAGAAGGTTTCACTTTGTGTAACTTACTGTTGAGTACGCTCAGCAACGATTTTTCGCCGAGCCCGTGCAAATGGATTGCTACCCAAAAGTCAGTGCAAATGGCGCCGCCGCTTTTTGGATGGCAGCTCCAGCACGTAGCCTTCCGGCAAGTTCATCTGAAAGATAGGGTGCAGGTCTCGTCGGCGAAATTCGTCGGGGCGAACGGGCATCGTCAAGCTGATTGCCATGTTGGGCAATGCATCTTCGTCGTAGCGGAAAATGAAATCCTCCGCGCTGGTGAGGATTCGGCCGCTGCTCCCTTCGGGGGTACTGACTTTGAGCGAGGCCATTTTCATTTAGAACAGCTCACCAAGTTCTTCCAGGGTCGGCATGGCTGCCGGAATGACAGAAAATTCGCAATCCAGAGGCCGATTGGCGGCGGATCCATTTACCTTAAACAGCTGAGGTACCGGACACGCCGGAGGGTAGCCATCCACATGAATTTTTCTTCACCCCATCACCGCCCTCCAACCTGTACATTCCCTTCGCTCATTCAAGAAACTACGGTTTGCCCGCCCTCCCGCGGGCTTTTTTTTGTCTGTGATTTGGTTAACGGTCAGTTCAAGTGACCGCTCCCACAATCATTTCAACCGATACAAATACGTATCCTGCGCCTCATGCGGCTGCAAACAAGGCCTCTGATAACACCTTCTGATCAAACCAAAACCAGTCGCTTCGGCCAGTCGCTGGCTCGCCACATTGGCCGAGGCGATGGTCAGGTAAAACGTGAAACCGGGCATGCTTTTAATCAACGCTTCAAGCGCCGTGCGCATATAGCCCTTGCCCGAATACTCGGTATTGACCCAGTAGCCAACGACATATCGGCTACGGCGCCGGGGCTTCAAGCCAATGCAGCCGATGATCGCGTGCGCGGTATCGTCGACGATGAACAGCCGCCGCTCACCGGTTTCGCTTTTGAATTCTTCGACCGCCCGTGCGAGGAACGATCGGGCCTCGTCCTCGGTGGTGTAGGGTTTGGCCCAGGGTAGAAATTCGCAATGGGCGGTAAAACTGGCATTCAGCGCGTGCTGCAACGCTTTACACCATTCGGGGTCGGGGGCGCTCAATCTCAATGTGTGAGTGCCCACCGTCAGCGCAAGCTCCATTGCATCGTCCTTAAATACAAACTCCATGACGTCAGACAGTAACAGCGCCAGGACGGACGCTGCCACTCAGGGGTGCAACTCACATTGTTTCGATCACCATGAAGCTGGGACGTCAGGCTTACCACTTTGTAACCCTGTAAACGGCTCAACGACGGGGAGCGCATCCTTCTGCAACAACGGCAGCTCCAGCCGCGCCCGCCCATAGAACGCCAATGCTGTCAGCAAACACGTCAGCCACACGAAGATCCCGGACCAGAAGGTGTGGGACATGTAGTGCCAGCCTTGTAGAACCCGTGTCGTGCCGTAGACGAAACCGAGCAGCAGCGAGCCGTACATCACCGCTTTGGCGTACCGCCAGCGGTAGCGGCGAGCCACGAAGTACAGCGCGAGCATCGTGAAGCCGCCCGACGCATGCCCACCCGGCCAGCAGCGACCGTCGCCGGCGACTTTCAGCAGGTCGAAGTTCTGGTACCACTCCTTGTGTTCGATTTTCCCGGCGTACTGGGTTGTTTCGACCGGGCAATACACACTGGTGTGGCCCTTGAGGTAGTGGATAACGCCGGTACTGATGGAAAACGCGAACACCACATACAGGAAGTCCCGACGGTGTTTGGTAGCGAACCGAAGTACCGGCGCAACTTTGATTTTTTCCAGGAACGCGATGATCTTCGAATGCTTTTCAGCCTTCAATCGCGGCCAGAGAAACGACAGCAAGGCACCGATGATCGCGACCTCACCAGTCCAGTTCGGGATGATCCGCGCCCATTTATGGGTGATCTGCTCGAACAGACGGACATGCTCCAACGGGAACACTTGGGTCACCGGATCATAAAAAAGATCGCTGAAGGCGATGTCGATTTTAGTCATGTCAAACAGTAGGAACACCACGACCGCGCAGGCCAGTGGAATACCAAAGTTCACCCAGTAAAAGCGGTAACGGGAAGAAGTCAGCATCGTACGTCCTGATCCAGAGGGATGATGAAGAAGCTCATTCGGTGCTCACCGAATGCCAGTCAGAGGCTTCAATGGAGCCGAGCATGCGTGGTGCCTGAGGTTTTTCAGCGGAGATAAACAGAGAGGCGCCGTAGCCGAGCGTAGCAGTTGGCAGCTTGAGGTCTTTTTCGAGTTGCGCCATGCACTCGCTGTGGGTCACCAGAATCAGGTTACGCCCGGCCACTTTATGTGCCAGGGCATCGCGCAACATGGTGCCCTTGCAGTTGATCAACCAGTCTTCGCCGACGCCGACCTTGTTGAACATGTAACTCGAGGTCTGTGCCGCACGGATGATCGGACTGTTATAGATGTCGGCTCTGCCCAGGCCCAGATGTTCAAACCGCGCGCCGACACTCGCCGCCACGCCGCGTGAGCGATCCGTAATGCCATCGTTACCAATCAGGCAGGCTGCGGTGGAGTGATCGCAGCGCTCGACGTGACGCACCAGCACGATCATGTCGCCCTTGGCCCAGCCGGCAGCCAACGCGCGGGCCCCCGTCACATTGCCATGGGCCAGGTCCGGGACAGCGGCGGGTCGCAGTAGCCACACGGTCAGGGGAATCACCAGCAGCAGCGAGGCCACGATGACCGCGGCGTTTCGATAACGGGCCAAGCGGCTCAGATCGATCGAGCGTTTTACCCCGAACAGACTCAGTCTCAATTCCACGTCTAGCCGCCTCGCCAGCATGCATCACAATCATACAAAGCCGCGAGAGTAGAGAGCCTCGCGTTGGCATCCGGTGAAACCCATGTGAAAAAAAGCTTAAGAACGGCCTGAAAACCTTATTACAAGCATCTGCCCGACAAAATCCATTCAGCTCTCGGAATTGCTGCCGATATATACCTGTTACATACCTTGCTGGCTCCTAATAACAAAAATCTTCCAGCCAACCGACGATCAAAAGCGCAACGTTCCTGGAGGAATTTGATGAATAGCTGGTTCGGCAACATCAGCGTGAACCTGAAGCTGGGCCTGGGATTCGGCCTGGTCCTGGCCCTGACCTGCGTACTCGCCCTGACCGGCTGGACCAGCCTGGGCGGGTTGATTGACCGCAGCAACTGGATGAGCGACATCACTCAGCTCAACGCCGGCCTGACCAAGCTGCGCGTGGTTCGCCTGCAATACATGCTGACCAACGGTGACGAAACCGCCGCACAGAATGTGCAGACCACCCTGGACAGTTTTGTTGCTCAGCAAACAGCACTGTTGGGCAGCTTCAAAAACCCTGAAAACGTCAAAATGCTCAAAGAGCAGGCCGCGACCATCGCCGCTTATCAGACGTCGCTGAACAAGATGCGCAGCGCGTACCGCACCGGCAACAGCGCCCGCGACGCCATGGGCGCCAATGCCGAAACCGCCAGCGAGCTGATCGACGCGATCAATACCCGTGTAAAGCAAATGCCCTTGAGCGATCAGCGCTTCGAACAGTTCCAGGCCATCACCGCCGCCAAGGAAGCGTTCATGCTGGCCCGCTACGAAGTGCGCGGCTACACCGCCAACACCAACGCCGAGACCGAGCAAAAAGCCGTCGGCCAACTGGATGTGGCCATCGCCAGCCTGACGCCACTGAACGTGTATTTCGCCGAGACCCAGCAAGACGCCCTGCGTCAGCTGGAAACCGCGCTGAGCAACTACCGCAGCGCCTTGCAGGCTTACAAAGCCGTCAACAGCGATGCGGTGCAGGCGCGCAAGGAAATGACCGATCAGGGCGCCGCCATCGTGACCCTGAGCGATCAGCTGTATCAATTCCAGCTCGACCGCCGTGATGCCGAAAGCGCCCAGGCCCGCACGCTGCAACTGATCAGCACCTTGCTGGCGTTGCTGGTGGGCATCGTTGCCGCCGTGCTCATCACCCGCCAGATCACAGGCCCGTTGCGCGATACCCTGGCAGTGGTCGAGCGCATCGCCGGTGGCGATCTGTCTCAGGACATCAAAGTGACTCGCCGTGACGAACTCGGCGTGTTGCAGCAAGGCATCGCGCGTATGGGTGTGACCCTGCGGGACTTGATCAGCGGCATCCGCGACGGCGTCACCCAGATCGCCAGCGCCGCCGAAGAGCTGTCAGCCGTGACCGAGCAAACCAGCGCGGGTGTGAACAGCCAGAAAGTGGAAACCGATCAGGTGGCCACCGCCATGCACGAGATGACGGCCACCGTGCAGGAAGTCGCACGCAACGCCGAAGAAGCCTCCCGGGCCGCAGCCGCCGCTGACGGCGAGGCTCGCGAAGGCGACAAAGTGGTCAACGAAGCCATCGCCCAGATCGAACGCCTGGCCAGCGAAGTGGAGCGCTCCACCGAAGCCATGAGCGTGTTGCAGAAGGAAAGCGACAAGATCGGCAGCGTCATGGACGTGATCAAGGCCGTGGCCGAACAGACCAACCTGCTGGCCCTCAACGCCGCCATCGAAGCCGCTCGCGCCGGTGAAGCCGGTCGTGGTTTTGCCGTGGTGGCCGACGAAGTCCGTGGCCTGGCGCAACGTACGCAGAAATCCACCGAGGAAATCGAAGGCCTGGTGGCCGGCTTGCAGAACGGCACTCAACAAGTGTCGGCGGTGATGAACAACAGCCGCACCCTGACCGACAGCAGCGTGGCGCTGACCCGCAAGGCTGGCGTATCACTGGAAAACATCACCCGCACGGTGTCCAACATCCAGTCGATGAACCAGCAGATCGCCGCCGCCGCCGAGCAACAAAGCGCCGTGGCTGAAGAGATCAGCCGCAGCATCATCAATGTCCGCGACGTGTCCGAACAGACCGCCGCCGCCAGCGACGAAACCGCTGCGTCCAGTGTTGAACTGGCGCGGCTGGGCAATCAGTTGCAGATGATGGTGAGTCACTTCCGGGTATAACGCCTGCGCCCTTGCCCCGTCAGTGCCGGTACTGGCGGGGATCTCGGGGACGTCCGGCCATACCGTGTTTGAAAATCCTACAGTTTCCCCTTCCCCCTTCCCCAGCCAAGCAGCGAAAGTTCTGGCCCCCGCCCCATGGAGTGGCTGACAGCGCTCCCCCATGCCATGTCGTAGTGTCGTCAGCTCTATCAAAGGAGGCTCATCGGCATGGACGACAATCCCTTACTCCAGTCACTGCTCGGGGCCTACGGCACCGAGCAAACAAAAGCAGCACTTGAAAAGTTTTTTAAAGACACGCTGAAACTCACCTCAGTATTCGATATCACTCGGCTCACCGAAGCCGAATTCAAGGATCGCTTCAATACTGCAATCCAAAACAGCCCGCTCAAAGATCACGCGTCCAGCATTGACACAAGAACGCTCTACGACAACGTCAAATGCCTCGCCGCCCAGATCAGCCACCTGTATCGGGAGCAGCAAACTTCAGACGCAAACGTACAGCACCAGTGGCACCCTCCAGGCATTCGCGCTATCGAGAACCAAGGCCCCACTTACACCAATCTGTTCAAGGAGAACTGGAACGACGCCTGCAAAGTCGATTCGATCGCCGCCATCGACTCACCGGTCGCCTACCTCAGAGCGCTGTACCTGTTTGCCCTGCAACTGGAATCCAGCGTCTCGGAATCGGTGCCTGAAAAAGACAACCGAATCCTGTTGGGCAAACGGCGCCCCGATCTGGCAAAGCTCTCGATTGATCAGCAAAGCACTTTCACTGCGCAACCGATGCTCAAGATTGTCAACGACATTCTGGACAAAAGTATTCAGGCAGGGCTGGAGTCCACCGACGACAAAGGCAAATCGACCTATGAAGTGCTGGCGCAAACGCGCTACCCCTTCGCCCTTCCGTATGAGTTTTTCCACCATCAGTGCCTGTTGGGCCTTGGCGCAAAAAAAACGGCGCTGGGAGAGCTGAACTACCTCGTCAGCGACAATCTTCCCGTCACCCAGAGCCTCAATACGCTCTATGGCAGTGTGCTGAGCGCCTCCTCTGCCGAAGCTCAAATGCTGATGTCCGGGCTTGGCCCAAAACGGCAGGCACTGCTGACAGATACGGCGAACACTCATCTCACCCCCGAGGAAAAGAACTACTGGAAAGACATCTACGGCACCGCGTCAACTTCCGACCTGAAGAAAATAAACATCTTTCTGGAGCGAACCGAACTTAAAGCCGAACAAATGGAGGCATTGCTGGCGCAAGGCAAATATGCACCACGCACATCGCCTCACTACTCATTGTCGGCGCCTTATTCCCAGCCCTATGGAGCCCGTTACGTAAACGGTTCTGTCGCTGACAACGCCAGCATCATGTTTCTGGACAGAGGCGAAAGGCCCGGGGAAATCACTAACGCGACCGCGGAACGACTCGAACGCTTGCATCGAATGATCCGCCTTCAACGCTGGCTCGATATCCCGTTCACCGAACTGGATACGCTGATCTGCAGCGTTTTTGAATCGCAACGGCCACTCAATACATCGATGCAGCTCGATCGCCATGTCATGCGTGCCCTCGGGGTCTATCGCTATCTGAACCGCCGGTACTCCCTCTCGGCCGAGGAGTTCGGGGCGCTGCTGCACCAGATATCACCCTATGCCTGCGGCGATCACACCGCCCTGTTCGATCAGCTATTCAACCAGGCCCGGCTGTTCGATACACCCTTGATACTCGATGGTCGCGCCTTCAAGGCGGATGACTCGGATCCTGTCTCGCACACCATTCTCCAGCACTTGAGTGCCTGCCTTGGCCTGCCTTTGACCGAAGACTCGCTCTTGCGAGTCGTCAAAAACACGGAGAAATTCCTTGGCTCGCTCAAGTGTGACTTGCCCACACTCTCATCGATTTATCGGCAGGCACGCATTGCCAGAATGTTCGGCCTTTCGATTGCCGAGAGTTCAACGCTGGCAAGTTTGCTGGGCGGGGAATCCATTTTCAGATGCCTGGCGAGTGGCGACTCAGGTATGCGCCGCCTTCGAATAAAAGCCAGCAAAAACGTTGAAAATGCCGAGCTGAGCGTACGCTTTCGGCTGTCGGCACAAGGTGATGCGCAATATTCTGACCTGCTTTGCGGGTCAACCCTGCGGATGAACACGTCACGGTTCGCCAGGAAAGACACAATCAATGAGTTCCGCGTCCTGATGACCCCGACTCAAGCCGGGGATCTCCCCTTTATCAGCATCAGCCAGATCCCGACCGTTAGCGCAAATAAAGAAACGACTCTGGAAGAGGCTGTCATCCAGTTCAAGGGTGGCCCCCTTGATGAACTCCTGCGCCGAAACCCTCTGTATGTTCAGCTGATCACAACACCGCGCAATAACATAGAGATAACGACTACCTACCTGACTGTCACCCTGAGAGAAGAGGAACACCAGGGGCTTGATGCATTCAACGTGCTCGACGTGCTGATGCAAATGGACTGGATTACCCGCTGGATCAAGGAATCGGTCTACGACATCCCCAAACTGCAACAACTTCTTGAGCCGACGACCGACAACGATCATGCCCCGGGAGATTTGCAGCAGCACCTCACCAAACTGCGCGCCGAAACGCTCCAGTGCGCAGTAACACCACAAGAGTTGGCAGCATTGTCATTGCCGGAAAATATCAGCTGGCGCACAACGCTGGCTCGAACCCTGCTCGATACAACAGGCCTGGTGAAAGCTTTCGCATCGGCAATCAATGACGATGTTCCACAGAAGCTGGCCGCTGAGCTGGACAACGTCGTCGATGCGTTAAAGCTGGATGCCAACTCCGGCAAAAACCTGAAGCTCCAGGCCGACTGCAAGCAGAAACTCAAACGCCTTCTACTACTGGCCCATGATCGACAGCAGCATCTGATCGAGAAGTTTTTGCAGGAAACCACTCTGCTGCCCATGAATTGTGCAAAGGGGGTGTTGGTTTGGGCGAAAACCTCTGTACACCAGGTCCTCGTCGCTGCTCTGCAAACAGAAGAACCACTCAACCTTCACAAGATACTGCGTCCGGTTTTACGCCACGCCGAGGCCGCTGTCCGGCTGCAATTGAGCAACAGGGCTTTGCGCGTGTTCCTGCACCGCCCGCACTTGCTGGATAAGCAGAACACAGCACTGACACTGACGCTCAGCAGCCTGTACCTGCTCGATCGTTTCAACCATTGCAGGGTGACCTACCAGCAGACAGAGGAAAGCCTTCTGAGCTACCTGGAATTCGCCAACGACTCCGCTTCCACAACACCCGCCATCAATGACCGCCTGGCCCAGCTTCTGAACTGGACGACGACTGAGGTCACCGTACTGACCGCGCGGCTGGATCTTGCAAAGGCCCGAACAATGAAGGACATCGATTGGGTCATGCGCTGCCATAAAACCTGCAAAGCCACAGGGCTTGGCGCAGCCGCCCTGCTCAATGCCACGGCGCTCAAAAACGACAGCCCGGCCACGGCCTGGAAAACGGTCGGTGAAGCGGTCATGGCGGCCAGTCACTGATCCCACTGCATGCTCAAGGAATGAACATGTCTGCAACCATTGAAAAACAATTGAACGAAAGCCTGCGTGATGCGCAGCTCGGGCTCTATCTGTCAGCGATCGTTCCTCAAGACGAGACACTGAAAGCCCTGAAAATCGCAGAGCACCTCAAGACGGCCAATGACCTGTATCACTACTGGCTGCTCGACGTGTCGGTCTCCCAGGAGGTGCCCACTACCCCCGTGGCCTGCGCCACTGCCAGCCTGCAGCAATACATCAACAGCATTCTGACCAACATGGAACCGGGATATCACACGGCGCAGATTCCTTCCGATCAGGTCGAAACCTGGCGCACCGTCATGCATCACTATCCGACCTGGGTAACCCATCAGCGGTTGCACTATTTCCCTGCGGTCTATCTTGACCCGACCCTTCGCAAGACAAAAACCGACAGTTTTCAGCAACTGGAAAACGACATCGACCAGAACCAACTGACAACCGAGTCGGTTCAAACTGCGGTACTGGCCTATCTGGCAAGGCTTGAAGAAGTGGCCAATCTGACCACGATCAATGGCTATATCGACGGGGATGATTTTGCCAACAGCACCTATTACTTCATCGCCAAATCCACCATCGCCAACACCTACTACTGGCGTTCGCTGGACATGGCGTGCCGCCCTTCGGTCTCAGGTGTTTCCGGCGCTAAATACGATGCCCCCGAACCACAGGCCTGGTCGGACTGGAAACGCGCCAACCTGCCGATCTCCGAAAGCGCCATCGAACACACTATTCGCCCGGTCGTGTTCAACAATCGCCTGTACGTGATTTGGGCCGAATGCATCTTCCAGGACAAGGCGGCTGTAACCAAGACGGCGCAGAGCCAAAACGACAGAATCAACCCGCTGTTCCGTTTGAACCTCTGCTACAAAAAATACGACGAAAGCTGGAGCACACCGCAGGCCTGCCTACAGGGTTACGGTTCGCACGATTTGCTTCACGACCTGACCTCGAGCGAGCTCAGGAAAAAAACACGAACCATTGCCATTCATGAAAAGTCGGGGACTACGGATTCACTTTTCATTGCACTCTATGTTGATGGCGAGCACTACCAAGCAAGGTCCGGCCTGCCGCTCCTGGTTTCGATGTCAGCCCATATAGATAAAGACTCGAAAACCACGCAAGAGCTTAACCTCACACCCGATGACTTGAGTAAATCAAAAGCCTCGGATACGTCACAGTTTGCATTGGTACGAAACCGGTCTTCCGGCACGGAAAAGAAACTTCAATTCAAGTACTCGACCACAGACAAGACACTGTCCCCACCCAAAATCAGCTCACGTAAGGACACAGCCTCAGGTACGGCAGAGTTCATCGACTTTGCAGGCTCAACAATCGAACTCAGTGACGACAGAAACCGTTCGAACGGGAAGCGTGCGCCCATCCGAATGAACATCACGTTCGCCAAACACTTGATCGAGCGCGCCGAATCGAGCATGGACACGTTGCTGAGCTGGGGTTCCCAGCACTTGCCGGAGCCATCTTTAAAAGAAGGAGGCGCGACAGAACCAATGGATTTCTACGGCGCCTATGGTCGCTACTTTGTCGAGTTGTTCTTGTACCTTCCATGGCTGGTAGCGCACCGCTTCAAGGCTGAGCGCCAATACAGCGAAGCCGAACGCTGGCTGCATTACCTGTTCAATCCCGGCCGCAAAAAGGTCACTGGCATGAACCCCGACTACTGGAATGCGGTGCCGTTGATCAGCTCCACCATTCCAGCCCCCGGTCAAACCACCTACGCCATCCAGGGCCCACAAGATCCGCATCAAATTGCCCTCAGTCATCCGGTGCACTTTCGCAAAGCGTTGTACCTGCTCCATGTCGATATCCTGCTCAACCGCGGTGACACGGCGTTCCGAACGCTGACCCCAGAGGGTCTGACGGAAGCGAAATCATGGTACATCCGCGCCCTGGACCTGATGGGCCCCCGTCCGGACCTCAAACAAACCGATCCCTGGACTACTGTCCCGCTGGAAAATTTCAGTGGCGATACCAACGAGGGACTGCGAACGTTTGAACAACAACTTGGCAAAGACAAAAAACACCAGTCCGCTTCCTCCGCAGTAGTGCCGCAAATATGTGTGCGTCCTTATGCATCCCCTCCCTCGGTCCATGCCATTGATACCCCCCATTTGCGTTTACCGTTCAACCCGGTACTGATCGCGCGCTGGGAGAAACTGGAAAGCCGTCTGCATAACCTCAGGCACAATCTCGACATCGTCGGTCGTCCATTGAAGCTCCCACTCTTCGCCCCCCCCATAGAACCCGGCGACCTGCTCGGCTCCAATCCCCCACGCGCCGCGGAGCCCGGCATCGCCCAGCACCTGGGCTCAGAGATTCCGGCGTACCGTTTCAGTGCCCTGTATGCCCATGCCATGAGCGCGGTCGACACGGTGATTCAATTCGGCACCACCCTGCTGTCGTACATCGAACGCAGCGAGCAGGCCAGTTATCAAGAGCTTCAGCAGCACCATGTCTGGGACATCGCCAACATGGCAGTAGACCTGCAGACCCAGGCCCTGAAGGTCGACGAGAAAAACCGGGCAGCCTTGCTGGCCAGTAAAGCCATCGTCGAATGCCGGCGGGATTACTACAGTCAGCGGGTCAACGAGGTCATCAATCCGGAAGAAGTGGCAGCTGCCGTTTCACATCTGACGGGGCGCATCGCAGAAGCAAGCGCCCACGCGGCCCAGGTACTCGGTCAAGGCCTGAAAGTCGCGCCCAACATTTTTGGCCTGGCAGACGGTGGTCATCGCCTGGAGGGTGTGCCCTTCGCCATGATGGCCGGGGCTCAAGGCGTGGCGGCCGCCGCCCATGGCGCTGGTGAGGCCCTCGAACGGGCCGCGCAATACCGTCGTCGCTATCAGGAGTGGACGCTCGCCCACGACCAGGCAAAGCTGGAGATCGAACAGATTGATGCACAACTGGCGCTGGAGGCCGAAAGAGAGACCGCCTCGCGACTGCTGTTACGACAGACTCAAACGTCCCTGACCCAAGCCCGGGCCTCCTACGACTTTCTCAGCAAGCGCTTTACCAATGCGCAGCTTTACCAGTGGTTCACCAATCAACTCTCAAGCTTCTACTACCAGGTGTATGACTCGACCTTTTCGCTGTGCCAGTTCACCGAACTGAGTTGGCGCTACGAGATGATCGACTACACCACACAACCGTTCTTCCAGCACCAGACCTGGAACAGCACCTATCGTGGGCTCGGCCCTGGCGAGCGTATGAAGTTGAGTTTGCTCAAGATGAAGAACGCTTATCTTCTGGGCAACGAACGCGAGCTGGAAATCCGCAAGACCGTGTCGTTACGTCAGCTCAAGGCGAAGGAGGAGAGCAAGGGCACGCCCCCGACATCGATCAATAAACCCTGGGAAGATACGCCCGGAGCAGACGGCACGGCGACAACCGACGGGATCAAGTCGGAGCTTGTAAAGACCGGCTCATGCGAGTTTGAACTGACGCAGTCCCTGTTCGACAACGACTACCCCGGCCACTGCCTGCGCCGGATCAAGAGCATCGGCATTTCCCTGCCGGCCGTCCTGAGCCCTTATGAAGACATCCGCGCCACGCTGACCCAGACGGGTAGCGAAGTCGTCATGCCGGGTACCGACAAGCCCCCCATTAAAAGTCTGCGGGCCAATCAGCAAATAGCGCTCTCGACGGGCATCGACGATAACGGCCTGTTCACCCTGAGTTTCCAGGACGAACGTTACCTGCCTTTCGAATACACGGGCGCGATTTCGAAGTGGAAGCTGTCGTTTCCCAATCATGCTGCTCAGAAGTCCATGCTCGAATCGCTCACCGACATCATCGTGCACGTGAGCTACACGGCCAGAGCAGGCGGAGGTTCGCAATGAGCGAACAAACAGCATTGCCTGTTATCACGCCGTCACTGCCCAAGGGTGGCGGTGCCATCCAGAGCATTGGCAAAGGCTGGGGTGCCATCGGCGCCCACGGCGCAGCCTCTTATGAGATTGCCTTGCCGATTTCACCTGGCCGCGGCTTTGCACCCTCCTTGTCACTCAGTTACGGCAGTTCGGTCGGCAACAGTGTGTTTGGCATCGGCTGGGGGATGTCACTGCCCACTGTTGCGCGACGCACCAGCAAGGGTGTACCGGCCTATGCCGAGGATGACGAGATTGTCGGCCCCAGCGGTGTCGCGTGGCTGCCCGAGCGCGATCAAAAGGGCGTCATCACCTCAACCCGCATCGATCGTTACAACGAGCTGGAACTGGGTACAACCTATACTGTTGTGCGCCACTTCCCGAGAATCGAAAGCAGCTTCGACCGGATTGAACATTGGTCTTCGGAGAGCGACAAACCGGGTTTTTGGTTGGTGCACGGTGCCGATGGCAGCCTTCACCTGTACGGAAAAAATCCGGCATCGCGTCGTGCCGATCCCCAGGACACGAGCCGCGTCGGCGAATGGTTGCTAGAGGAGAGTCTGAATTCACACGGCGAGCACATCCTTTACCAGTACAAGAGAGGCGCAACAGCCCAGCGCTACTTGAGCCGTGTGAGCTACGGCAATTTCAAGGCCGATGCACACCTTTACTCATGGCAAGCAGATCGGCTGAAGCCTGTGCAATGGCATTTCGAGTTGATATTCGACTACGGCGAACGGAGTACAGAGTACGAACACAAACCGCTATATGAAGGCCAACAGTGGCAAGCTCGTAGCGACGCGTTTTCCAGCTTCGCCTACGGTTTTGAATTACGTACCGAACGCCTGTGCCGCCAGGTTCTGATGTTTCACCGCTTTCCCGATGAGTTAGGCACCGCACCCGTTCTGATCCGACGCCTGCTACTCGATTACCGCCAGACGCCTCTGGGTTACCACCACCTGAGTGCTGCTCATGACCAGGCGTTTGGCAACTCGGCAACCGCCGATAGCCGTCCCCCCATTGAATTCAGCTACAGCGAGTTCAAGCGCCTGCCTGATACCCACGCCTGGCAGCGCTTTCAGAACATGCCGGGGCTCAACGACAGCCACGGTTATCAACTGGTGGACTTGTACGGCGAGGGCCTGCCGGGCGTGCTCTATCGAAGTGACAGTGGCTGGTATTACCGCGAACCCATGCGAGCCGAAGCCAAAAGCGATGAAGTGGCTTACGATCAGTGGCGAGCGTTACCCAACATTCCCGTTGCCGACACCGCAAAACCTGTGCGCCAGTCACTGAGTGACCTCACGGGCGATGGTCGGCTGGACTGGGTCATTGCTCAGCCGGGGTTGAGCGGTTTTTTCTCCCTCGGCCCCGACCGAAACTGGTCGGATTTCGCCACGTTCAATGCGTTCCCTGTGGATTTTTTCAATCCGCAAGGGCAGTTGGCCGATCTGATCGGCGAAGGGCTCAACGATCTGACGCTGATAGGCCCACGCAGTGTTCGCTTGTACGCCAATCAACGAGAACAAGGTTTTTCAGCTGCCCGTGACGTGGCTCGTAAAGAGGACGAAGACGCCCTTCCTTTACTTACCTCTTCGCCCACCGAACTGGTGGCCTTCAGCGACATCCTGGGCAGTGGCCAGCAGCACCTGGTGCGCATTCGTCACAACGAGGTGAAGTGCTGGCCAAACCTGGGTCGTGGACGTTTCGGTAAAGGCATCGTGCTGGGCTCTCCTGGCCTTGCATACGAAACATTCGACGCCTCGCGAATCCGTCTGGCGGATCTGGACGGCTCTGGCGCCGCCGACCTGATCTATCTGGAAACGGATCAGGCGCGGATTTTCATGAACCGCAGCGGCAATGGTTTCGCCCCTTCAGTGGCCCTGCCATGGCCGGAAGGTGTGCGCTACGACCGTTTCTGCCAGGTGAGCATCGCCGACCTGCAAGGACTTGGCTGCTCCAGCCTGATTCTGAGCCTGCCGCACATGACACCCCGTCATTGGCGCTACGACTTCGTCAGTGCAAAACCGTATTTACTCACCGACACCAATAACAATATGGGCGCCGCCGGCAGCATCAGCTACCGCAGCTCGGCGCAGGAATGGCTGGATGAAAAAGCGGAGAAAATCAAAGCCGACAAGCCCCGCACCTGTCATGTGCCAATGGCCCTGCATCTGGTATCGAAACAGACCCGGCTCGACGAGATTACCGGTAATCGACTGACCCAGAGCTTCTCTTACCGCCAAGGCTACTACGACGGCATCGAGCGGGAATTTCGCGGATTCGGCCTGTTGCTGCAAACCGACAGTGAAACCAACCCCGATGATGCCGACTCGCAAGGTTTCACCACGCCATGCCAGACAAAGAGCTGGTTCCACACCGGGCAAGCGGTGGATCTGCCCCGCACCGGTTATCACAGCGCTGACAAAGCAGCGGTGGCATTGGGCAAGACACTGCTTTGCCAATACCAGCCAGAGCTCAAGAACGACACACGCATCACATTCCCAGACACGGCAACAACCCTCGAAATGGCCCGCGCCCTGAGTGGGCATTTATTGCGCATCGAGACCCTCGGAATCGATAAGCGCCTGAAAACCAGAACGCTTTATTCGGTTCAGGAAAACCGCTATCAGGTACGTTTGCTACAAACACCTGAGGGTAATCGGCGCTATGCCCGGATGTTGCCGCTGCTGCTGGAGTCCATCCGTTATCAGTACGAAGGCATTGCCGATGATCCGCAATGCCGGCACACCCTTAATCTGCAGCACGACCTGTTCGGCACATTGACCCACAGCGTGAACGTCCATTACGCCCGACGTAAAACCCGCAGCAATACACCGCCGTTCAGCGATGCCGACCAGCAACAATGGTGGCGCGATGCTCATGATCCGGCACAGCAGTTCTACTACCTGAACGAAAGCCTTGCCGAATTCATTCATCTGGATAGCCCCCAGGAATGGCGGCTGGGTCTGCCTTATCGCCAGCGTACCAATGCGTTGAAGCGACCCAAGGCGCCCGAGGCCGGAGGGCTGACCACAAAGGATATGACTTACGAAAAGCTCATCGAACTCGTCAAACAAACCGCCTGGACGACCCAACACGTCCTCACCGGACTGTCCGTGCAACGCTACAAAAACACCTCAACCGCAGAAGCCCTGCCGGACGGCGTCGCCCACTTCGAAGCCTTGGCCGACCATCTGGAAACCGCCGAGCTGGACGAAACAGCCCTGAAAGCCTTCGACGTGTTGTCGCCAGCGGCTCGCCCCAAGGGAAGACTGCTCGAACGAAGTGGCTATTACCGTATGAACGATTTCCTTCCCGTAGCCACGTCTCCCAGAAAACTCTGGTCAGTCAAAAGCAGTTTCTCGACCTACGCCGCACTGGAGGGTTTTTACAAGACACAGACCCTGCGGTCGAGTAAGAGCCATGGTGTGACCGAGGTCAGCTACGACAACTATCACTGTCTCATCACCGCGCTCAAACGGCCCGATGGTTGTGTCACCAAGGCTACCTACGATTACCGCTCACTCCAGCCCCGGTGCATCACTGACCCGAACGGGAACATTCAAGAAGGGCTCCATGATGATTTCGGCCAAGTGCTGGCCACCAGCATTTACAGCAACAAGAGCAATACGCTCATAGGTTTCAAACCTATCGCTCAATACAAGCGTCCGGAGTTCACCAGCCCGACCGAAGCGATCAACAATGCAAAGGGCGCGCTGCTGGACGCCGCCAATGCCATCTACTACGCGCCATTCAGCTGGATGGGGCGCGTCTCGGACGCAGCGCTGAAGGACCACGACTGGCTGATGCGCTGCGTGGCCAACGGTGATGTGCTGCCAACCGGATACATCTGCGCTTCGGCCCGCAGTCGCCTGGCAGGCCTTGAAACACTCTTGGCCGATGAAGCGAAACTGAAAACCGAACTCGCAACCTCGGCCCGTGAGCCGATACACATCGCCACCCTGGTCGCCGATCGCTACCCCAGTGACAACCAGAGACAAATCCGCATCACCGTCACCTGCTGCGATGGCTTCGGCCGAACACTGCAAAGCAAGCAACAAGTCGAATCGGGTACGGCCTACGTCGTCAACGCCAAGGGAGAACTGACCCTCGAGGACGGAACACCGAAGGAGCTGACCGCAGCAAAGCGCTGGCGTATCAGCGAACGGGTGGAATACAACAACAAGGGATTGGCGATCCGGACCTACCGCCCTTACTTCGCCGATCAGCATGACTACATCAACGATGTGTCCTTGCGACAGTTCGGCCATTGCGATCTGCAGTTTTACGATGCGTTGGGGCGCCCTACGCGTACACGTCTGGCAAAACAAAATGGCCTTTCCTATCTGCGGCGGCAAACCCGTCATCCCTGGTACACCGTGGATGAAGACGAGAACGACACGCTGCAAGAGGTCATGTCCGAACAACTCCCGACAACCGGAGGTGAGGCATGAGCGCACGCCTTCACTGCAAGACACCGACGATCAACGTAGTCGACAGCCGAGACCTGACGGTCCGGCATGTCGCTTATTGGCGTAGTGATGCAGCCAAGGCTGCGCAGGCGCGCATTACCCGTCAGCAGTACGACACTGCCGGACGCCAGATTGCGCAGTGGGACCCTCGACTGTTTGGTAAAACGCCAAAGGCCAATCTGACGACCCTCTACAGCCTGTCCGGCAAAGCGCTGTTAGTGGACAGCGTCGACGCCGGGTGGCGCCTGAGTTTGCCTGGCGACGCCGGACAGACACTGCGTAGCTGGGATCAGCGTGGCAATCATTGGCAAACAACCTACGACAATCAGCTAAGACTGACCGAAATCCAGGAGCAGGCAGCAGGCCAGGATCTGCGCGTGGTCGAACGCTTCAGCTATGGCGATAGCTCATCTGAATCCGCCAGACACAACCGCTGTGGCGCGCTGACTCGCCACGATGACAGCGCCGGTACCCTGCTCATCGATGAGTACGCACTCTGCGCCAAACCTTTGAGCCAGACACGACACTTCCTTCTGGACGCTGAACGGCCGAACTGGCCAGCGGATGAGCAGGAACGCAATGGATTGCGCGAAGAGGGTGATGGCTACAAAACGGTCTGGGACTACGACACACAGGGAGAAATCATCCGACAGATCGATGCCGGCCAACACCAACAGCGCTTCTCGTTTGATGTCGCCGGCCAGCTCAAGTCCGTGAACCTGAAAATAAAAGACGCTGCGAGCGAAAAAAACATCGTGAAGGATCTCGTCTACAACGCGTTTGGCCAGGTCGAATCCCAGACGGCCGGGAACCGTGTGATCAGTCGCGCCGTGTTCGATTCGGCCAGCGGCCGCTTGATCTCACTCACCGCATCCGTATCTGCCAACACCTTGCAGGATTTGCACTACACCTATGACGCGGTGGGCAATGTGACGCGCATCGAGGACAAGGCCCAACCGGTGCAGTTCGGCAGTAACCAACGGGTCGAAGCGGTCAGCACCTTCACCTATGACAGCCTCTACCAACTGACCGGCGCGACGGGCCGTGAAGCGGCGGGACCGCACAACCAACCCCACCTGCCCATCTTCAGCAGAACACCGATCGACGCCCGGCAACTGTTCAACTTTACCGAGCACTACAAGTACGACACCGGCGGCAATCTGACCGAACTGCGCCATGTTCGCGACCGCAGCAACTACACCCGGACCCTGAACGTTGCCGCCGCAAACAATCGCCTTCTGTCCTGGAGCAAGGGCGACTCAACACCTGACATTGCAGCAAGCTACGATGACAACGGTAACCAGCAGGCGTTACATCCGGGTCAGGCGCTGGAGTGGAACCCCCACAATCAGCTTGCCAGCGTGATGCTGATCCAGCGTGAAGAGGGACGCGATGACATTGAGCGCTACTGCTACGACAGCAGCGGTCAACGTGTACGCAAGATTCAAACGACTTATGCTGCATCAGTGACTCACACCCGGGAAGTCCGTTATCTGCCGGGCATCGAGATACGTACCCGCACTAACGAGCGACTGGAAGTCATCACCCTGCAAGCCGGCCGCTGTAGCGTACGTTACCTGCACTGGACCCAAGGCCGGCCGGCCGGTATCGCGGCAAACCAGCTGCGCTATAGCCTTGACGACCATCTGGGCTCCAGCTCACTGGAACTCGACGACCAGGCCTGGCTCATTAGCCAGGAAAGCTATTTACCTTATGGCGGGACTGCCTGGACGGCATCCCGTTCGGCTGTGGAGGCCGACTACAAAACCATTCGGTATTCCGGCAAGGAGCGCGACGCCAGTGGCCTCTATTACTACGGACACAGGTATTACGCACCGTGGTTGCAGCGGTGGATCAGCGCCGACCCGGCGGGCACGGTCGACGGGCTGAACTTGTATTGCATGGTTGGGAATAATCCGCTGCGTTACATCGATCATCACGGCACTCAAAAAGACGAAGCCGCCATCAAGGAAGAATTAGGGGCCTATTCCGACATTTTGAGCGAAGTGAACAAAAGGGTGGGCACGCTGAACCATCAGCTCTACAACAGCATGAGAAAAAGAGACATCGTAAAAAGACTGTTTCAGAGTTACGGCTATAACGCAGTGAGGCATGTGATGGCATTGGGGGCGGGCCTGCTGGCCGCACCAACCGGACCGACTGGTATCGTGGGGGCGACAGTCGCCACTTCTTTAACGACTGACTCGCTTGCCGGGAAATTCAATGCAACACGGCATCTGCCCGTCGCCATGTATCCCCAGGCCAGGCGACTAGAGCCTGACGATATAGAATACACAGCACGGACGGCTTTCTATGACGCGAACGCAAAGTTACAGCACGCAAAAAAGAAGGACCTGAATCCGCAGCACGAGATCGGGCGGAAAAATCTGTCGATGATGGCAACCGGCTTCGTTCTGACAAAGGTGCTTGAGGTCAAAGGAGCGTGGATTCCAAACTTTGAATCGTCGACCCAAGCTACCAAAGCCCTCGACGGTCTGCCGGGACAGAAAATCGAGCGTTTGAACAATGCCCTGATCGAACTCGACAACTTTCTGGAGCACGATACTCACGCCATCAACGCAGCATTTGACGAATTGGGGGTGGATGAGTTTTATGCCTCGGGTGTGAAAGGCCAGCTGGGGCGAGCCACTGATCGCATGGCCAACCGTATAGGCATAGAAAGCTCAAGCCTCATAAGCCGCACCTCAATGCAAAGTGAGATGGCCATCTCGCGCGCAACGATACAAAGAGGACGGGAGTTACTGTTCAAGCTTAATGAACACAACAAATCGCAAGGCAAGTTTTTTGTTTGAAACTGGCCAGGCGAGGCCTCTTGGGACATCGGCAGTTCTCGCTTGACCTCGCTCAATCAAACACTGATCGCATTGGTAAACACCAACCGATTGCCGAACGGATCACTAATGGTCATATCCTGGCTCCCCCATGGCATGGCCTGAATCTGTGGGCGAGCGAAAGAATATTCCTTGGCCAGCAATTGCTGCTGGAACGCCTCCAACTCATCGGTCTCGATGCGCAGGGCTGATCCCGGTGTCGCGTCGCCGTGGTGTCCGGACAAGTGCAGCACGCATTCGCCACGGGAGATTTGCAGGTACAACGGGAAGTCCACTTCGAAGCGATGCTGCCAGTCGATCTTGAACCCCAGGAACTCGACGTAGAACTCCAATGCCTTGGTTTCATCGAAAATCCGCAGGATCGGGGTGGTTTTGCCGAAACTCATGGGGTAGCTCCCTGACTGAATGAGCCCAGTGTAGCTGGGCTGGATGTCAGCGCTTCGGCTTGGTAGCGGCTTTCTTTAACCCCAATGTGCCACCATGAGACACAGATCAAAGGATCGAAGCCTTCGGCAGCTCCTGCGGGCGTTCACATGTCTCTGTAGCTGCCGAAGATGCAATCTTTTCTATCAATGAAACCCTTTGCGCAAATCCCCTTCCCGCGCCAGAAACCGCCCTTCCCTTCTGCCGTTCGCCTGACCGTCGCAGTAACTCAAGACACCGTTGACCCACACCCCATCAATCCCTTGCGCCGCCCGTTGCGGATCGTTGAAGTCCACCACATCTCGAATCGTCGCTGGATCGAACAACAACAGGTTCGCCCAATACCCTTCACGAATCTCGCCACGCGCCTTCAAGCCAAATCGCGCCGCCGACAGCCCGGTCATCTTGCGCACGGCGGTGTGCAGCAGAAACAGACCAACGTCACGACTGAAATGCCCGAGCACTCGTGGGAACGCCCCCCATAAACGCGGATGCGGAAACGGGTCTTCCGGCAATCCGTCGGAGCCAACCATCGACAGCGGATGCGCGAGGATGCTTCGTAAACTTGACAATGACATTGTCGTAGCTGAAGTCGTACATCTCTATTCCTTGAAAAGTCACGATGCAGTGAACCGAGATCAAATCGAGCACTGTATCGAGATCAAGTCATCAGCGATTGCGCGATAGCGCCCTGCGCACGCTATCGCTGTTCAGCACAGGGCTTTCAGTCTCGACAGGGGGTTGCGCCGGTGCTGGACTTTCGACCTGGGAAGAGATTTCAGCCTGGACCGGGCTTTCAACTTGAACAGGGTCTGGTGCCCGACCGCGACTGGCGACCTGATTGTCCAGCTTCTCGATGTAGGCGTTCAAATCGCTAATCAGCCGTTTCTTGCGCTGGGAGCCTTGATACCACGCGTAGCAAAAATAGCCCGCTGCCGCCAGGAAGCCTAGCCCGGCTGTAGCAAAACCAGCGATGCACAATCCAAGCACAATCAGCACTGTCTTCCAGTTAAAGGGCGACAGCTCCAGCTCGGTATTCAGTACGTTCGCGTCACGCAACACCCAGCGCTTGGACGCCGTGTGGTTCTGCAAAATGGTGTGCAGAGGCGAACCATCCTTTTTCAAGGCACTGATCAAAGAGATTTCCTGACCTGTGCGCAAAGGAATGTCCACACCGCGCAGCTTTACATCGTGCTCGACGCCGTCCGGGGTTTTGACCCAGATCTCATGATTGATGATTGAAACAGAACTGATGCGCACAGGCGTCACATCACCGTCGTTACCGTTCACCTGAACGCCGCCCGTGGATGTCACACGGGTCTCGCTGAGTTTTTCGCTGCCCACCACTTCACCGCTCAAGACAGTGAAAGAAACGGTTTTATCGCCATGGGTGAAGTTGAGCATTTCGATTCCTTGATAGACCCACGTCGATCGACGTGCAGGAGAAAATCCGTATGCGGCGGATGCTACTAAGTAGCCATTATGCTGTCCAGAATTCGCCCGCACCAGTGACGCGGAGTATGGGAACGATCACTCATCGATTTCAGTCGTGATGCTCGCTGGCGCGTTTGAGCAGTTTCTTGCAGCGTTCGGACAGGTGCAGTACGCGTAGCTGCTTGCCAGCCTTGGCGTAGCGCTCGCGCAATGTCTTCAGCGCGGCGATAGCCGAGTAGTCGACAAAGCTCAGGTGGCGACAATCAAGGGTCACCTGGGCCGGGTCATTGGCGGGGTCGAACTGGTTGAGGAACGGCGTGGTAGAGGCGAAAAACAGTGTGCCGTGCAGGCGGTAGAGTTTGCTGCCGTCGCTTTCCTGATGACTGTCGGCATACAGCTCGCGAGCCTGCTGCCAGGCAAAGTTGAGCGCCGCAATGATGATCCCGCATAACACGGCGACGGCCAGATCGGTGAACACCGTAATCACCGTTACCGCGATGATCACCAAGACATCGTTCAGCGGCACCTTGTTCAGCACCCGCAGCGAGGCCCAGGCGAACGTCTGCTGCGACACCACGAACATCACCCCGACCAGCGCGGCCAGCGGGATGCGCTCGATCAGCGGCGAAAGGAACAGCACGAACAGCAGAATCATCCCCCCGGCCACCGCACCGGACAGCCGACCGCGACCGCCGGAGCTGAGGTTGATCATGGTTTGCCCGATCATCGCGCAACCACCCATGCCGCCGAACACACCAGAGACGATGTTGGCAGCGCCCAATGCCACGCACTCACGATCCGGGAAGCCACGGCTCTCGGTGATCTCGTCGGCCAGGCTCAGGGTCAGCAGGGTTTCCAGCAGGCCGACCAACGCCATCAATATCGCGTAAGGGGCGATGATGCGCAGGGTTTCCAGGTTCCAGGGGATGTCTGGCAGCGCAACACCCGGCAAGCCGCCAGCAATGTGCGCCATGTCACCCAGGGTGCGGGTCGGCAGGCCGAGCAGGTAAACCGCCAGCCCAACGCTCAGAATCGCCACCAGCGCCGGCGGCACGGCACGGGTCAGGCGCGGCATCAGGTAGACGATGGCCATCGTCAGCGCCACCAGCCCGATCATCATGTACAGCGGCGTGCCACTCAACCAGGCTTCACCGCTCTTGAAGTGCTCCAACTGGGCCAGGGCAATGACGATCGCCAGACCGTTGACGAAGCCGAGCATCACCGGGTACGGCACCATGCGCACCAGCTTGCCCAGCCTCAACAGACCGAACGCCAGCATGATCAGCCCGCCCAGCAGCACCGTCGCCAGCAAGTACTGGACACCGTGCTGCACCACCAGCGCGACGATCACCACGGCCATCGAGCCGGCGGCGCCGGACACCATCCCCGGCCGTCCGCCGAAGAGCGCAGTCAGGGTGCAGATGATGAAGGCGCCGTAAAGCCCCATCAGTGGATTGAGGTGAGCCACCAGCGCGAAGGCGATGCATTCGGGTAGCAGGGCGAAAGAGGTCGTGAGTCCGGCCAGGACATCGGCACGCAGACGTATGGGTTTCATGGCTTACCTAAAAATGCAGGCGGGAGAAGAGCGGCGGATGTTACGGAATTGAAGGTGGGCCGGCCAGTTAATGGGCTGCCGGAAATGCAATCGCGAGCAGGCTCGCTCCCACAATGGACTTGCGTCGATTCACAATAATGGGATCAACACAGAACCAATGTGGGAGCGAGCCTGCTCGCGAAGAACGATGACGCGGTCTGGGAATCAGCCCCTGAAGTCCGCAATCGCATAAACCGCCAACTTGCCCTGGATGAAGTCCAGGAAGCACTGAATTCGTAGGGCCAGTTGCGAGTTTCGGTAGTACACCGCGTTGATGGGCTGGCGATATCCGCTGTTGAACTCCGCCAGCAGCACCTGCAAGCGACCGGCGCGGATGTCGTCGATGGTCATGAAGTGCGAAAGACAGGCAATGCCTTGGCCGGCCAGCGCCAGGTGCCTGACCGTCTCGCCACTGGACGCGCTGATCGACGCCTGGATCGGCCAGCGATCACCGTGGACATAGCGCAGCGGCCATTGGTTGAGGCCTTCGTTATGGGTAAAACCCAGCAGCGTGTGCTCGCTCAAATCCGCGACAGCGCTCGGTACGCCGCGCTGCTCCAGATACGCTGGGCTGGCGACGATGTGCAGCGGGCTGCAACCCAGGGAACGGGCATGCAAGGTCGAGTCGGCCAGCGTGCCGATGCGAATGGCGATGTCGGTGCTTTGTTCAAGCAGGTCGATAATCAGGTCGTTGCTGTTGAGTTCGAGCTGGATGTCCGGGTAGAGACGGCGGAACTCTTCGATGTGCGGCACGATGGCGTGCAGCATGAACGGCGAGGCGGCGTTGATTCGCAGACGCCCGGAGGGGTTTTGCTGACGTGAGGACAGGCGCTCTTCAAGTTCGTCCATCTGATCGAGAATCAGCTTGGCGTGCTCGAAGAAATACTTGCCCTCCTCGGTCAGGTCCATGCGCCGTGTGGTGCGGTTGATCAGCGTGGTGTCAAGCTTGGCTTCCAGGCGCGAGAGCGTGCGGCTGACCGCCGACGGCGTTTGCCCGACCTGTTCGGCCGCAGCCGAAATCGATCCGCACTCAATCACACAGACGAAAATCTGCAACTCATCGGATCTGGCTTTCACGTGTCTCCCTTATCGATAGTCCCACGTCGCCGTTTTACTGTGGCGAGGGAGCTTGCTCCCGCTGGTGCGCGAAGCGGACCCAAAACAATGCAGTGATTCAGCAAACCACGTCGACTGACTTTACGACGGCTTCGCCGCCGAGCGGGAGCAAGCTCCCTCGCCACGGATTCGGTGCCCGCTTCAGATATCGATAGTAGCTGAGCGTTATGCCTTAAGGCCAAACACCTCGCTCAAGTGCTGCTCATAACGCACCACATCAGCTTCGACATTCGGACGCTTCATCACATCGACGCACAGGAAGGTCGGCAAACCGGTCATACCGAGGAAGGTGTTGGCTTTGTGGAACGGGAAGTACACCGCATCCACGCCCTTGGCTTCGAAGAAATCGGTCGGGTCGTCGAAGGCTTGCTGCGGGGCGTTCCAGGTCAGCGACAGCATGTATTTCTTACCGTGCAACAGACCGCCGCTGCCGTATTTTTGCGACGCGTCGGAGCGCGTGCGGCCATCGCTGGCGTAGAGGCTGCCGTGGCCTTCGGTGAAGACTTCATCGACGTATTTCTTGACGGTCCAGGGTGCGCCCATCCACCAGCCGGGCATCTGATAAATGATCACATCGGCCCAGAGGAATTTGGCGACCTCTTCGGCGACGTCGTAACCCTCGTCGATGAATGTGGCTTTCACATCCACACCACCGCGATCCAGCACGCTCAGCGCCGCTTCGTGCAGCGTCGTGTTGTAGCGACCATCGGAGTGGGCAAATTTTTTTCCGCCATTGAGCAACAGGACTTTTTTCATGAGAAATCTCGCAAGGTTGAAATTCGATGGCGGCAGAGTAGCGATCAGCCTCGCGTGGAATAAGCGCTCGATCAGCAAAATTCATTTGACCAATACGCACGAATCGACAAGCGATTGTTGCCATAAACTTGCGCCGATTCAGACTTTCAAGGACACCCTGATGAGCGAACTGCAAGGCTTCATCCTGTACGCCAAGACCCGCCCGGAAAAAGCCGAGGCTTTCGAAGCGTTCTTCCGTGCCTATGTCGAACCGAGTCGCGCCGAGCCCGGTTGCATCGAGTACCACATGCTGCGAGATCAACAGGACCCGACGCTGTTTATCTTCTACGAGATCTGGCAATCCCAGGCCCATCTGGACGAGCACTCGAACCTGCCGCACATGAAGCAGTTCCTCGACCAGCGCATGGAGTATCTGGAGCGGGATTTCGATATCCGCTCGATCGAGATGCTCAGCACTTCGTCCGCTAGCCGCTGATCAGCAAATGGCTGCCGAGCGCGCCAAGGCCGATGAAGAACACCCGCTTGAACAACACGGCGCTGATCCGCTGGCGCAGCCATTGGCCCAGCAACATACCGAGCACCGCCGGGATCAGCGCCAGCAGCGACGCGCTCAACTCGCCATCACCGAGGGCGCCGCGCCATAACAGACCGGCGGCCAACGCGAGGGTCGAGACGGTGAACGACAGGCCCAGCGCCTGCACCAGTTCATCCTTGTTCAAGCCCAGCGCTTGCAGGTAAGGCACCGCCGGAATCACGAAGACACCGGTGGCCGAGGTGATGACGCCCGTCAGCACACCGCAGAGCGGACCGAGCCAACGCTCGGTGCGACCGCCGACGCGCAAGGTCGGCAGGAACAACCCACTCAAGGCGTAAATCAACAGCGCCGCCCCCAGCCCCCGCACCACCCAGTGTCCACCGGCCATGCCGATCCATACTGTGCCGGCGCCGGTGCCGATGAAAATCGCCAGCAGCATCGGCCATAGCCGGTTAAGCAGCCCGCGCAAATGACCGCCGAATGCCAGTTGCCAGACGTTGGTCAGAGTGGCCGGAATAATCAGCAGCGCCGCAGCCTGCGACGGGGCCATAGCCAGACCGAGCAAGCCCATGGCAATGGTCGGCAGTCCGAGGCCGATCACGCCTTTGATCATCCCGGCCAGCAGGAAGGTGGCGATAACCAATAAGGACAGGGCCAAACCCAAGTGTTGGTAGAACGCGGCGAGTGTATTCATGGGGCTATGGTGAGCCCTGAAGGTTGCGCTGAAAATCTGCCATATACTGAGGCTGCCTCTTGATTTGGCAGAGGCTAAAGTTCTTCGTTGCGGCTGCTGACGCCTTCGCGGGCAAGCCTCGCTCCCACAGTTGAAATGTATCGAACACAAATTTGTGTGTCCGCCAAAGATCCCTGTGGGAGCGGGCTTGCCCGCGAAGGCGCCCGTCCAGACAACAAACATCCAGAGGTTGCCGATGCACTTCGACCTGACCGACCTGCGCCTCTACCTGAACATCCTCGACACCGGCAACATCACCGCCGGCGCCGCCCGCAGCCATTTGTCGCTGGCGGCGGCGAGTGCACGCATCCGCGCCATGGAAGCTTCATTGGGCATCGAGTTTCTTGAACGAGGTCGCCGTGGTATCAGTCCGACCCCAGCCGGCAAAGCGTTGGCGCAACATGCCCGAGTCCTGTTGCAGCAGGCCGAGCGCATGCAGCAGGATTTGGCCGAATACGCCAATGGCGTCAAAGGCCAGGTTCGGCTGCTGTGCAATACCACTGCAATCACCGAGTACCTGCCGGAGTTGCTGGCAGACTTTCTGCGCGCCCATCCAAACCTCGACATCGACCTGCAAGAACTGCCCAGCGCGCGCATCACCCACGCCTTGCGCCAAGGTGCGGCGGACTTGGGCATCGTGTCTGACGCCGTGGATACCGACGGCCTTCAGACCCGTTATTTCCGCGACGACCCGCTGGTACTGATCCTTGCGCGAGATCACCCCTTGGCCGACACCGGACCGTTAAATTTCAGCGCCACCTTGCATCATGATTACGTCGGCCTGAACGCCAACAGCGCCTTGGCCGTGTACCTGGAAGAGCAAGCCCTGCACAGCGGCTCACGGATGCAGATCCGCATCCGTGCCGATGGCTTCGACAGCGTGATGCGCATGGTCGCCCGAGGTGCCGGGCTGGCGATCGTGCCCTTGGCGACGGTCGAACGCTGGCCAGCTGAAACACCGTTCAAAAGCATCGCACTGAAAGAGCCGTGGGCCCGACGCAAACTGTTGCTGTGCGCCAGGGACTTCGCCACGCTGCCCGGTTATGCCCAGGCCTTGCTGAGCGCCTTGACTCTCCCCTGAGGGGCAGACTTTACCCTTGAGTTTTCATCTTCAGGGACAACTACGGTGAGCAAACGAATTCTGGTGATTCTTGGCCATCCCTCAAGCAACAGTTTCTGCGGCGCACTGGCCGAACGCTACGCACAATCGGCGTTGCGGGCCGGGCATGAGGTGCGCCAGCTGTGGCTGGGCAACATGGACTTCGACCCGGTGTTGCGCGAAGGCTATCAACAGGTGCAGCCACTGGAAGCCGACCTGCGCCGTGCTCAGGCAGACATTCTGTGGGCCGAACACCTGACCCTGGTCTACCCGATCTGGTGGGGTGGCGTACCGGCTTTGCTCAAGGGTTTTCTCGATCGAGTGTTGCTGCCAGGCTTCGCCTTCAAGTACCGCGAAGGCAAAGCCTTTCCCGACAAATTGCTGCATGGCCGCAGTGCGCATCTACTCGTGACCATGGACACGCCACCCTGGTATTACCGCTGGATCTACCGCATGCCCGGGCTGCATCAGATGCGCAAAACCACCCTGGCGTTTTGCGGCATCGAACCCCGGCGCACGCTCACCTTCGGGCCGATTCTGGGGTCCAGCGCCGGTCAGCGCGAAACCTGGCTGCTGCAAGCCCAGGCTATCGCCAGCCGATGAGTCTGCCGATAATGGGTCTGGCTTACCCACGGCAAAAAAGGACTTTTCATGTACATCGGCCAAGCCGCGCAGCGCTCCGGAACGACGATCAAGAGCATCCGCCATTACGAGTCGATCGGCTTGCTGCCTACCGCTCAGCGGCAAGGAAAATACCGTGTCTATGACCAGCAAAGCGTCGACTTGCTGATCTTCATCAAGTGCGCTCAACAACTGGGTTTCCGGCTCAAGGAGTTGCAGGCGATCTTTACCGGCCATCAAGGCCAGACGATGCCCTGGTCATTGGCGCAGCAGGCCATCGATGCCAAGAAGTGCGAAATCAGCGAGAGGATTGCCGCGCTCAGGTATCAACACGAGCAATTGGTCGAGTTTGAAGCCCGACTCACACAGGCCAAAGCCGATTGCCCGCTGGAAAGCCTTTGAGGTCTGCGCGTTTCTGGACAGCTCGATGTCGAATACAGACAACTGAACGGTGTATGGGCGCTATAGGGTGCGACTTCAGTTCTTGAACCCACTGCCCGGAGTCATCATGACCGCACCGATTACCGTCCTACGCGATACCCATCCGCTGCCCGTGCTCGACGCCTGCAAATGGGAAAAACTCGAAGGCGACCCGCACACCGTCAACCTCAACGCCTACACCAGCGAAGATGGCAGCAAGATCATGGGCACCTGGATCTGCACGCCGGGCAAGTGGTATGTGGAATACGTGAAATGGGAATACTGCGACTTCCGCGAGGGGTATTGCATCATTACACCTGACGGGCAGGAGCCTATTCATTTGAAAGCTGGTGATATTTTTATAGTTGAACCCGGCATGAAAGGCACTTGGGAAGTTGTTGAGACAGTACGTAAATATTTTGTATTTGCGTAAAACCCAAATCGGCCGGGCGCGAAAATGGATGGCGCGCCCAAGGCATGGCGAAGCAAGCCTGTGAACGACGTAAGTTCGTGCACTAGCGCTTGTTTCTACCCATATGATCGCTGAGAAACACCAGAACGATCCCTCCGATGATCAACATCGAAGCCGACAGCAATGTCGTATCCAGGTGTTGCTCCAAGGCAACACCTTCTATTCCCAACACCGCGACAGGCACGGCTACCGACGCCATGCTGGAATGAAGCAGGTCAATGCGCGGCACAACATAAAACCACAGTGAAAATGCAACAACCGACCCAATGACGCTGACATACAACATGGCGAGCAGACTCTCAGCGTTTACGTTGAATTTGACTCCACCATCGACCATTAGCATGAGCACTAGTAGTCCAATCGCTCCAAAGGTCATTTGCCATGTTCCGATGGTCAACTTGTCAGTATTCGGAAGGTATTTTTTCAAAAGAAAGCTCGATATTGACCATGACATGGCCGAGCCGACCAGCAATGCTTCCCCAATGAAACTCTCTTTTGACAGGCTTGGGGAAACCATGACCACCATTCCAACACAACCGGCCATCAAGCCTGCACATTTGAGGGGTGTAAAACGCTCCTTCAAAAACAGCCAACCCAGCAAACTGCTCCACAAGGGCGTGGAGTAAATGAGAATCGCTGCTCTGGCTATCCCCACCTCAAGCAAACCATAAGTCGCGAGCGAAAACATTAGCGTGGTCTGAAACAATCCGATAAGAGCGACCCATACCCATTCCATGCTCTTCAATGCACCGCGCTTTTGCCGCCATGCCAAAATTGACTGCATTAAAACCGCCGCAAGCAAAAATCGCACGGCGGTGAATGAAAAAGGAGTCGAACTCTCCAAACCTACTTCGGTTAAAAACCAGCCGAGCGTCCAAACCCCTACAAGCACGGCCAACGCCGCATTTGTGCGAAAGCTATCCGATAACTGCATCCCTACTCCTTGGCGAATCATCAGGCACAGCCGCCCTCCCCAGCGGACGGTGATCGCACTTTAATCAGGCGTTGATAATTTTTCCAATAACATTATCGTAATCCATACCCGCCAACCCACTCGCCTTGACGAACACGCTGTGTGAATTCAAACCCGGTAACGTGTTGACCTCAAGAAGAAATGGCACTCCGTCCCTGATAATAAAATCAAATCGGGCGTAGTCCTTGATAGCGAGAATCCTGCACATCCGCCGAACATCATCCTCAACACGCGCCACTGTTTCAGGGGGCATCTGCGCAATCGAATAGCGTGTGGTTTCCGGGGAGTGAAATTTGGCATCGTAACTGAACAACGAGTGAGCATGAGATATCAGTAAGAATGGCAATATTTCTCCATTGAGCACTCCCACGGTGATTTCATCACCTGACACCAACTCTTCAAACAAAACCCGCCCCTTGAACCTGTTCAATATGGACAGTGCTACATCGAAATCATCTCTATTGTTTATAGCACTCACACCGATGCTGCATCCTTGCGCATCCGGTTTTACAACGAAGGTCGTCCCGAGGATAGATTGCAAGCGACTAAAGTTTGCGACTTCCCCACATGCTATCCAGACACCTTCCGGAACGCGGACACCGCTTGCCGAAGCGACCAGACGAGTCAGCACCTTACTCATGCAGATTGCGCTGGCCTCACGACCCGCACCGTTGTAGCGAATATTCAAGCCATCCAAAAATGCCTGAAGAGTCCCATCCTCCCCATACCCTCCGTGCAGCGCATTGAATACATAATCAACACCCTTCAATGGCAAGGACAACCCTTCGGAAAAACCATTTAACTCCCGCGATTGATAATCCAGCCCCATGCGTTCAAATGCGGCCTCTACCTGTGCGGCTGTCTTGAGAGAAACTTCTCGCTCAGATGAACTCCCGCCTTTCAGGATCAAGAACTTTCTTTGCTTTGTCACTGTCATCTCCTTTGGGATCGGAATTTATACTAACGACTGAAGTTGCAGCACCTTATTGGCAACAATGCGAACGGCGTCTTCGATTTGCGATCTGGTAATGCCCGGATGCAATGAAATTCTCACGGAACAGTTAGCGTCCTGATCACTCATGCCGATGCCTTTCAACACATAAGAGGGCTCCATACTGTCGGAGTTACAAGCCGATCCTGATGCAATACAAATATTATCCAGGGAGCTGATCAGGGTTTCGGCACGAACGCCTTGAAAACTGATATTCAAGATATGGGGCACACTCACGTCCAAAGAGGAGTTCACCTCATACGTTACCCCCGCAAAAGACAGGCCCGAGAGGAACAAATCCCGAAGAGCTGTGAGGTGGTTCCATTCACTCTCCAGGTCTGCGCCGCCCCGTATCTCGCAAGCCACACCCAAGCCGACGATCAATTGAGTCGGCAGGGTGCCGCTTCTCAGGCTGTTACGCTCACCGCCAAACGTCAGTGGACGCAAGCGTTGCTGAATGGCTTTGCGCACATACAGGGCCCCAATCCCCTTGGGCCCTCCGATCTTGTGAGCGGACAATGAAATACAGTCGATTCGACTGTTCTCTACTTCCAGTTTCACCTTGCCGAACGCCTGGGCAGCATCGATATGCAGAATGAGTTGGCGAGACTCACAAAGATGAGAAATTTCTTTGAGATCCTGAAACGTTCCGATTTCCGAGTTGACGTAACTGATACTGACCAACCGGGTATTATCATCAATCAGCGCTTCAAGAGATGACAGGCAGACACGCCCATTTCGCCCGACCTTGACATAACGCACGTCAACGCCTCTTCGGCACAATTCCTTTGAGACTTCAATAGTAGACTTATGGTCAATGGGACAAAACACTGCATTGACCGGCGCCGTCTCTCCATAGCCAAACGCGCCCTGAATGACAATGTTATTACTTTCGGTAGCGCCGGAAGTGAACACGACCTCGGTCGGAGATACACACAGTGCGCTCGCTATCTTCGCCCGAGCGACATTCACGGCATGCTGAGCAATTTTCCCCATTTTATGAGGGGATGACGCATTACCGTAGTGATCTGCGAGAAACTGATGCATTGATAAAATGACTTGATCATTACATTGAGTTGTTGCCGCACTGTCCAGGTATATATCCATCTGCCATCTCCACGTCTTGATCTGGACGGTTACTGATTACCCATTAAAAATATAACTGCTTTGCCATCCGCCTTAAGGCCGGTACATGATTACCTCTGTACAGGCCTTGACCGCAAAATTAAGAACGGAAGACTGAAAAATTAACCATTTTGTTGTATATCTCTTCCGGTGTCAGTTCGCCACTTCCCCCCGGGTCCGCTACGACAATCTTCATTCCCTCCAGATTATAGAGAGAAAGAGCAATCTCGATACCCGACTTGACAGGTGCATGACATTCACCTGGTGCGAATATGAGCATGAGTCGCTTCCCGGCCTTATAGACTTCGGAAATCATTTCCGTCACTTCCCCTGCGCAACCCGTAATGCCGCAACTGATGAGCGTCCGGTAATGACCAGCCTCATCCAGAAAAGAGATTTCCGATTGGTTTGGGCGATCCTCAAGAACTCTTTTCTCTAGTTTCCCTTGCTTCACCAATTTGGCGGCGCTTTTTTGGAATCTATATTTCAGCCATGTTTCCGGGAAGGCAAGGCTGTGTTTACGGCTTGGAAGGACATCTTGTTCAGTAAATACCCCTTGAATCTCCAGAGATTCCCGATACGTATTCGGCAGCCGCGTGAAACCATCATAGAATTTTGTTCGATGCTCACTAGCCGATCCAGTCTCAGGCACATACTGCCAGTCGTTTATCAGCACTAGAAACTTAACATCACCCACCGACTCTCGGTATTTTTTGGCGATATCCAACGAGAGATCCCATGTGTACTTCGGAAAAATACCGACACGTTGCTTGATTCGCTCTTTGAGCACATTGTCGTTATGCTCCTGAAATATACCGGAAACCAGTTTCTGGGTCTGTTCATCATAAAAAAGCATGAAGTGCCCCGCCATTACAACGAGCTCATTAAAACCTGAATCCTTTAACTCTTTGTCGATCAACTCAAGCAGTTCTTTCTCTGATGCAACAAATTCATGATGAGATGAAATAACGGCCATTTGCACATCCTTACTTTGGATAAAAAGCGTCATAGTCGACGCGATACTTGCAACGCAGGAGAAGTCAGAGATCGCCACTGCCTGCCATTAATCGCAGGTACGCGCGCTATCGATGAATAAGTCTCTCGGCGCTAAAAACATGGCAAGAAGAGCGCTTTAATTTGAAATCACCCGAACCGGACAATCAATATCCAATGCGGACAGGGTCTGCTGATCAATCTCGATCCAAAATGCTACAACAGGTTTCTGATCGACTCGCTGAGGAACCGAAACTCGATGAACATTGACCCCCATGCGCTTCAATAAACGCTCGTTCCCCACGGCCGATACCGCGATCAATCTGTTGGCGCCCAATTCTATCGCCGTGGTAATAACTTTTCGAACAAGTGCAACGGTATCGGCCCAATGATTGCTTGAATGGCTACTTCCATTTCTGGAAGAGCTAATCGCAAAGCGAGACAGTTCCCATGTTTCCGAATTATTGGGGAGGCCGGTACCACCCATTAGATGAACAAAGTGCTCTGACAGCAAATATGGCTTGTTCGTTGGAAGCAGACGTGCACAGCCACATATTTTGTTATCGGCATCCAGCACAATCGCATATACGGTGTCCGGCCGATCAAATTCATCTTGTTCAAAACCTTCCGGGCAGTTCAGTGGCCAGCCCATTTTTTTGACAAAGATCTCGTAACGATACTCTGCAAGCCCATACATTACGTTTTGATTGATTTCGCTGTTCATCCCTGTAATCAAACGCAACATAACCCCTCCCATTGGTTAGCCCACCAATTAGAGATGTAAATGCTATTTGTTCATAGCTGCCCGTTTGGGCAGGTCACAGGAGCATTCGCCTCTCCCAGGTCATGCAAGACAGCTACCTGGCAAGCAGGTGTTCCGAGAGACTCTCATCCAGGTCATAGCCATTGACACGGCCCGGCTTAGGGTGTCCGTTGACGGTCAAGGCGAAATCTGCCCAACCGATACTGACGGCCGTTGCAGCAGTAATTTATCCGAACGTTACTGTCTGCATCCTCAACCCACGAAGCTTATCTCTCAATTCGTCGATAACCATCGACACAGGGTGGTTAAACGTCAACTTTCATGAACGCCCTTGATTCCTGATCAAACAATCAACAATCGACGTCATATTCAAGTAGTGCTCACGGAGAGTTAAATAAGATCAATGGAAAACCCAATAGACATGACGTATCATTTTACACGGCAGCCCCCCTACTGCCGATTGCATGGACGCATTATAAAAAAAGGACTATGCCTTGTCTGACTGGCTTGAAGATTTTCTGGCTCTCTGTTCGGAATCCAAATCCGAAACTGCATTATTTTCCAGCTTACAAAGCATCGCTGAAAGTTTAGGTTTTCAATCCTGTTCTTATGGCATTCGAATCCCCCTCCCTGTCAGCCCCCCCACCTTCCATTTGTTGTCCTCCTACCCCAAAGCCTGGGAAGAGCGCTATATCAGTAATAATTATTTTTTTCTGGACCCTACGGTGCGTCACGCGCTGAATACACATCGACCACTCACATGGGAAGCACAATCGGCGTCCCAGGATGGACAGTTCTGGGAGGAGGCCAGAATGCACGGCCTCGCCCATGGTTGGTGTCAGAGCGCGTTCAGCAGATTTGGCGTGATCGGTCAGCTTTCCATGGTGCGTAGCCATGATTTCATTTCTGCCAGGGAACTTGCACTTCAGGAACCCAAGCTGATGTGGCTGACCAGTCTTGTACACTCCACCATGAGTGGTTTTTTATCACCTGAAAGAATGCCAGAGTCCCTCACAGAACTGACCGATAGAGAGCGGGAGGTCTTAAGGTGGACTGCATCGGGCAAGACATACATCGAGATTGGCAACATCCTGAATATAGATGCACGCACAGTAAAATTTCATATCGTTAACACACTCAAAAAACTGAACGCGTCCAACAAGGCGGAGGCGGCAGTAAAAGCGACTGTGTTCGGTATGATTTGACAGTCACCGCGCCCACTTCCATCGAGTGATCAGCCACCCTAAAAAACCGAGAGGCCACCCGACGTGATCTCTCGGTAAAATTTTTGCTGTGTTGTCCCAAAAAAGATCGCAGCCGTCGGCAATTCCTACACGGGTTTGCGATAGCTATTGATGATCGCCGAGAAGTCCTTACCCCCTTCCCCACGCTGACTCATCGCCTGATACAACTGCTGCGCCAGCGCGCCGAGCATCACCGGTTGGTGCGCCTGACGTGCCGCCTCAGTGGCCAGCCCCAGATCCTTGAGCATCAGTTCGGCACCGAAACCGCCGGTATACCCGCGCGAGGCCGGCGCCGTTTCGACGATGCCGGGCCACGGGTTGTACATCTCCGAACTCCAGCAACGCCCGGTGGAACTGTTGATGATCCCCGCCAGCACCGTTGTGTCGATCCCTAGCGCATCGCCCAAGGCCATGGCCTCGCTGACGCCGACCATGGAGATCGCCAGCAGCAGGTTATTGCAGATCTTGGCGATTTGCCCGGTGCCAACCTCACCGCAATGGACGATGTTTCGGCCCATCTGCGCCAGCACCGGTTGCAGGGTGGCGAACAATTCAGGCGTGGCGCCGACCATGAAGGTCAGCGTCCCGGCCGCTGCACCGCCGGTACCGCCGGAGACCGGGGCATCGGCCATGGCCACACCTTGTTTGGCGGCAGCTGCAGCCACATCACGCGCCGTCTGCGGATCAATGGTGCTGCAATCCACCGCCGGCACGCCTTTGGCGATCCCCGCCAGCACGCCATCTTCGCCCAGCCAGACGCTGCGCACATGCACAGCGGCGGGCAGCATGGTAATCACCAGCTCTGCACCTTGAGCCGCTTCACGGGCCGAAGCGCTGATGCTGCCGCCCAGTTGCTCGAGCTCTGCCAGTACAGCTTTGTTCAGGTCGACCAGCCGCAGTGAATGGCCGGCCTTGATCAGGTTGCGCGCCATCGGCGCGCCCATGTTGCCGAGACCGATAAAAGCGATTTTCATGTCCGGCTCCTTAACGCAAGTGGATGGTGGTGTTCACACCGTCGTTGACGCTGTCATCGTCGAACCAGCGCGCGGTGACGGTCTTGGTTTGAGTGTAGAACTGCACCACTTGCTTGCCATACGGACCGAGGTCGCCGAGCTTCGAACCACGGGAACCGGTGAAACTGAAGAACGGCACTGGCACCGGAATCGGGATGTTGATGCCGACCTGGCCAACGTCGATTTCCGTCTGGAATTTACGCGCCGCCGCACCGCTCTGGGTAAACAGGCCCGTGCCGTTGCCGAACGGGTTGGCGTTGACCAGGGCGATGGCTTCATCGAGGGTGTTGACTTCCAGTACCACCAGCACTGGACCGAAGATTTCCTGGGTGTAGATCTGCATCTCAGGGGTTACGCCGGAGAACAGAGTCGGCCCCACAAAGTTGCCCTGCTCAAAACCCGGAACGCTGATGTCGCGACCGTCCAGCTCCAGCTTGGCACCCTCCTTGATGCCGCTTTCGATCAGCTCGAGAATCCGCGCCTTGGCCCGTTTGGAAATCACCGGACCAACATCAGTGCCCGGCTCGCTGCCGGCATTGACCTTGAGTTTCTGCGCCAGCGCTTTCAAATCCGGCAGCCATTGTTTGGCCGCGCCCACCAACACCACCACCGAGGTGGCCATGCAGCGCTGCCCGGCTGCGCCGAAACCGGCGCCGACCAGTGCATTGAGCGCCTGCTCGCGATTGGCATCGGGCAGCACAACGGCGTGGTTCTTCGCGCCCATCATCGATTGCACGCGTTTGCCGTGTTTGCCGGCCAGGTCGTAGACGTGAGTGCCGACCGCGGTCGAACCGACGAAGGAAACAGCCTTGATGTCCTTGTGGGTGCAGAGCGCATCCACCACGTCTTTACCACCATGAACGACGTTGAGTACGCCCGCCGGTACGCCGGCCTCGATCGCCAGTTCCACCAGCAACATGGTCGACATCGGGTCCTGTTCGGACGGCTTGAGCACGAAGGTGTTGCCGCAGGCGATGGCCATCGGGAACATCCATAGCGGAATCATCGCCGGAAAGTTGAATGGGGTAATGCCGGCACAGACGCCGATTGGCTGACGCAGGGTGTAGGTGTCGACACCGCCAGCGACGTTCTCGGCGAACTCGCCCATTTGCAGGCTGCCAATGGAGCAAGCGTGTTCGACCACTTCCAGGCCGCGGAAGATATCACCTTCAGCGTCGGCGATAGTTTTGCCCTGCTCATTGCTGAGCACCACGGCAATACGCTTGGAGTGTTCACGAATCAACGCCTGAAGCTTGAGCATGATGCGCATCCGCGCGCCGATCGGCGTCAGCTTCCAGGTCTGGAAGGCACGATGGGCAGCACTGATAGCGGCATCGACTTCGGCAGCCGTCGCGAATGGGACTTTGGCCAACACTTGTTGGGTCGCCGGGTTGACGATGTCGTGCCATTCGGTGGTCTGGGACTCGACCCACTCGCCATCGATCAACAACTTGACCTTTTGCACGGTGGTTTCTAGCGATGCGTTCATGTTGGTCTCCGGGACGTTGTTCTTATGTAGAGAGCTATCTGGGGAGCCAAGGCGAGAAAGTCGCCTTGAGATGAGGCGTGTGTCGCGAATTGGTTGTCGGACTGTTTTTGGAGTATAGATGTGCAAACTTCTAATAAGAACGCACATAAAAGCCGGTCCATCATGCAAAAAAACATCACGTCTTTAGGCTCGTTGAACTGGGATGACCTCAAGTTTTTCCTCGAGGTTGCCCGCACTCGCAAGGCCAGCACCGCAGCCAAACGCCTGGCGGTGGACTACACCACCGTGTCGCGGCGCATCAGTTCGCTGGAAGCGGCATTGGGTACGTTGCTGTTCGAAAAATCCCGCACCAGTGGTTTCGTCCTGACCGCCGAAGGCCAGCGTCTGCTGGGTTACGCCGAGTCGATCGAAAGTACCCTGCACATGGCTTGCGAACAGGTTTCCGGCTCCGGCGTGGCGTTGTCCGGGCATGTGCGCATGGGCTGCACCGAAGGGTTCGGCAGCTTTTTCATCACCCCGCAGCTGAGCCATTTCGTCGACGCCTACCCGGCGATCTCGGTGGACATCCTGCCGCTGCCGCACTTCATCAGCTTGTCCAAGCGCGAGGCAGACATCGTCATCGCCCTGGAACGGCCGGAACACGGCCCCTATGTCTGCTGCAAACTCTGCGACTATCGATTGCAGCTGTATGCGACCCAGGATTATCTGGACAAGCACCCACCGATCCGCCGCCCGGCAGACTTGGGCAAGCATCAATTCATCAGTTATGTGGACGATCTGGCGTTCAGCTCGGAGTTGCTGTACCTGGCGAATGTGTTGCCCGGCGCCAGTGCCAACCTGCGCAGCACCAGCGTGATTGCGCAGTTTGTGGCAGCCCAGCAAGGACGATCACTGGCGATTCTGCCGTGCTTCCTGGCCGCTCAGGATCCGCGATTGCTGCCGGTGTTGCCGCAAGAAATCACCATTACCCGGCAGTTCTGGATGTACTGCCGGGAGGACTTGCGCAAGCTCAAGCGGATCACGTTGCTATGGGACTACATCCGTGCCGTCACCGAGCAGAATCAAGGGCTGTTGATGGGGGAAAGTCGGAAGATGCTGTTCGCCGACTGACAGTTCTTCAAGGAATCAGGTAGCGGCATCGTAACGAGCTCAGCAGGCCTTCGCCAACGGTTTGTATCAGTGGTTGGCACTCGACTTGTAACACTGAGAGGTACTCGCAGACACCGAAAAGGACCAATTTCCAGAGGCCTGCGCGAGCGCGATAAGGACCCACGCGGACACGCGATAAGACTCAGGCGCGAGGGCCTACGGGGGAACCTGCGCACGTATGCGTAGTGAGGTGGTCATTCAGATTTTTCTGCCAGATCCTCAAAGAGACCGTCCCGGCCAAGGTTGAGACTTTCCTACAGACTCCTCCATCCGTTTCCGGTAGCCTCCCGCGCGCCAGAATAAGACTGGTCACTGTCCATGGATGAAAGACACAAGGATGATGCAGGATGATTTCTTCTGCTCGATTGGGTGACAAGCATGTCTGGGGGAAAGGCATCCGTGAACACAAATGCAAGCAATACTAAAATCAGATACGGCCGCTGGCTGCTTGTCGCCCTATTAGTCTGCCCTATTGCGTTTTGGTACTTGGCTTCTCCAGTCGTAGCAGTCAATTTTTCGCATGAAGGAAAGGAAGAGTTTCGATACATCTGGAACACTCAGCATCGAATCTATAAGGGTGACATGCCCGAAGGGGGTGGCTCATCCGTCGAGTGGGGCCATATTTTTCCTGATAAAGATTTCTTCATGAGGTTCGATTGGTGGACCGACAAGGGTGCTCAGAGGTGTTTCTATGTAACGCCAAAATGGGGGCGGATGATAGATATCTACCTTGATGCTAAAGGTCGAATCGATACTGCTCTCACTGACCCTGACGTTATCACTCGTTTAAAACAGTGTGCAGGCGAACCTGATCCCTTCCGCTCATAAGGTGCCTAATCAGCATCACAGCAAGCTTACTTACCCGGCGCAGCCCCCAAGTAGGACACACACGACATTCCCAAAGCCTTCGACCAGCGGACCACCTTGAGCAACTCCCAGAGTGACAAGGAGCAAACCAAGAAATCGATAGGTGACACGATGGGTAGTTGATGGGGGAAAGCAGGAAGATGCTGTTCGCCGATTAATCCGCGCTCACCACGATCGACACCCGACGGTTCTCGGTGCGTCCGGCCGCGGTGTCGTTGGACGCAACGGGCTTGCTGCTGCCCAGGCCGCGAAACTGAGTGTTTTCTTCTTTTAGGCCGACAGCGCTCAGCACCTTGCCAACGCTTTTCGCGCGACGCAGGGAAAGCTGTTCGTTATAGGGCTCTTTGCCCGAGGTATCGGTGTGGCCGTCAACCCTCACCCGCTCGATTCCCACACTCAACAACGCCTTGCCAATACGCTCGACGATCTCGGTACTGGCAGGGTTGAGGCTCTCGACATCACTGCTGAACAGCACTTTGTCGGACAGGCCAAAGGCCCACCCCTCGTCGGTCATCTCGAACCCTTGCTGCTTGAGCATGGCGATCTGCGCCGCAGTCAGGCCCTTTTGCGGTGCCGTCTGGCAACCGGTCAATGCCAGCAAGGCCATAAGCAGGGTAATCGTGAAAAATCGCAGGGAACGCTGAGTGAGTGTGAACACAGAAATTAGCTCCTGGTTTGAACATGAGCGACAGGGTGCTCCGACCCCGACGTGTGCTGGGCGCCTCGGGAAAGGCGTTTGGCCTGGTACATCGCGGCGTCGGCCGCATCGAGCAGCGCACCCGGTGTGCCCCCATGATCCGGGTACACGGCGATGCCAATACTGAGTGAAGTCAACACCTGAGTACTGCCCGGCAACGGGATGGGTACTTCCATGCTGGCGATGATTTTGTCGGCAATCCATTCAGCGTCTTCGGTCTTGTGCAACGGCGTCAGCAGGACGGCAAACTCGTCGCCGCCCAGACGCGCGACCAGATCCTCTTCACGCAGCTGTGCGCGAACCCGGGTTGCCACGGCGATCAGCACCGCATCGCCGGCGGCATGACCGAAGTTATCGTTGATCTCCTTGAACCGGTCGCTGTCGAGAAACAGCACGGCCACTCGCTCATCCAGCTTGCCGGCATTGCGCAAGGCACGCATCAGGCGGCCTTCGAAAAACGCCCGATTCGGCAGTCCGGTAAGGCTGTCATGGCTGGCCTGGTGGGCCAGGGTTTCGTTTTCGCTTTGCAGGTGGGTCTGCCAGGACTCAAGCTCATCGAGCAAGGCATTGAAGTCGTTGCCCAGGTTGTCGAGTTCGGCAATGTCGGCGGGCGGCACGCGCCGGTCGAAGGCTCGCTCGCTGCGGGCGGCGTGAGCCACGGCGGCCAGGCTGCGCAACGGGCCAATGATCCCCCGCAATTGCCGACGCGCCAGATAGAGCGCAACCCAGGCACTGACAGCGGTACACAAGACGATCCCCACCAGACCACTGAGCAAAAAGCGCATCAGGCTGCCGCCGTGACCGGTGAGCAGAATGCTGCCGATTTCCTGACCTTGATGGACGATCGGCATGCTGATGGGTTTTTCCAGAATCGCCCGGGCGATCTGCATTTCAAGATCAGAAAGCAACCCCGTTTCCGGTCGTTGCCAACGTGCGAGCACCTCGCCTTGCTCGTCCATCACCTGTGCATCAGCCACTTCTTCGGTGGATGCGATCAACGCCAGCGCTTCGGTAGCCGCGACCTTGTCGTTGAACACCACCGCGGCTTCCACGGTGTAGTTGATCGAACGGGCGATCAGATGCAGGTTGTGATCGGCGTAGACCCGCAAGGCCAGAACGCCCAGCAGGGTCAATGAAACACTGGCCATGGCCACGCCCACCAGGGCGACGATCAAATGTCCACGGCCGATAACCGACCCCAGGGTCGGACGTATACGAAGTTTGAACAGGCTCATGGTGCCGCCGGCTTGCGGCGTGACAGTTGCAGCACACTGGGATGAATGCGCACGCCGCTGCGGGCGACCGAGTCGAGGTTGACCTCGAAGGACACCTGCTCATCGCCGACCCGAAGGCAGAACAGACTGCCGACGGTGCATTGATCACCGCCTTCGCTGATGCTCACCACCGGGCGCCCTGTCAACGAGGTGAATAGCTGACTGCGTTCGTCGCTGGTCAGCTTGCCGATGTACACCGCATCGCACTCACCGGCAATGGCCGGGTTGTCGGCCAAAAGCCGTCGCACGGTAACCGGCCGACCAGTGGCCTGGGTGGGGCCTTTGACCAGGTCGTCTGTGTATTCGGTGGGGCCGACCACGCACAGACGCAGCTGTTGGGGCTCAACAGGCCACCGGGCATAACTGAGGATCCCGAGCACCACTTGAGTGACTGATCTGGCACGCTGGTCGGCCTTGCTCACGGCGGTTTCCGGCTCAGCGCAGACAACGCCCGTCAACAAACAGAGAAGGCCGGCAAGTAGTACTTGCTTGCAGCCAACGACGCGCTCTGTCGCCCAGACAGCCACCTTCATGCAGGGATTCTCTTCGATTACAACGAAATGATGCCGCAACGATAGCACAGCACCGAAACACCCGCGAGGCCACGCACTACGGCACTTCGGACAGATTCCGTCGTCTGGCGCGCCTCCGTCAGTGACTCGGCTCGATCCCCTCTTCCAGCTCCAGCATCAACCCGCTCAAGCGCTTGACCTTGCGCTGCACGGCCTCTTCGAATACGCCGGCGCGAGGCTCAATCAGGGTGAACCAGTCTTTGGCCCGGGTAATCCCGGTATAGATCAGCTCCTTGGTGAGCACAGGGTTCAGGGCATCCGGCAGAATCAACGCGGTATGGGCAAATTCCGAGCCCTGGGATTTGTGTACGGTCATGGCGTACACGGTGTCGACATCGTTGAGCCGGCTTGGCAGGACAAAACGCACACCGCCCTGACCATCGTTGCGCGGGAAGGCCACACGCAACACTTGCCGGCCGGCCTCGGGGCCTTCACGCTCCGGCAGCCTGAGGGCAATGCCAATGTCGCCGTTCATCAAACCCAGGCCATAGTCGTTGCGGGTCATCAGCACGGGCCGCCCTTCGTACCACTGGTGGTCGCTGTCGATCAGCCGAGCCTTGAGCAGCGCGTCGGTCACTCGCTGATTCAAGCCTTCCACACCCCAAGGCCCTTTGCGTACCGCGCACAATAGCTGGAAAGCGTCGAAGGCTTGCAGCACCACTCGAGCCCAATGGGTCCAGCGTGGATCGTCGAGCGGGCTGTCGAGCGGTGGCCGCTGACTGCGTAAAAGACTCAGATAATGCCGATAGCCTTGCGGTCCCTCGCCATGGCCTTCGAGCAGCAAGCGCTCCAGAGCACGGTCCTGCTCCCCCTTGAGGACCAGGGAAAATACGTCGTCATGACTTGCAGCGGCCAATAGCTTGCGCGCGCCCTCGGGATGCTGCTGGTTGACCCAACGGGCCAACTGACCAATGCCGCTACCCTCGCCGAAGCGCCGTGAGTGGCGCAGCATCACGACTTGCTGGGCCAGTGGATGCGCTCCGTGGGTGTCTTCCCGCAAACCGCTGGCATCGAGGTTTTCACCGCTGACCGCCTCCAGCCACTGGCGGGTCTGCGGGCTGTACCAACCGGCTTCGGCATCGCGACACAGATCACCCAGGACAGCACCGGCCTCTACCGACGCCAGTTGATCCTTGTCACCGAGCAGCACCAGACGGGCATGGGCCGGCAATGCGTCGAGCAGATTGGCCATCATTTCCAGGTCGATCATCGAAGCTTCGTCCACCACCAATACATCCAGCGGCAAGCGATTGCCGGCGTGGTGCCGGAAATGCCGGGTGCCGGGACGACTGCCGAGTAAACGGTGCACGGTGGTCACATCCGACGGGATCTTCTCCCGTACGGCTTCAGCAACTTTCAGGGTTTGAACCTGCTGACTGATGGACTCGGTCAATCGTGCGGCAGCTTTGCCGGTGGGGGCCGCGAGACGAATGCGCAGCGGTTTGCCGGCCTCCACCGCGGGTGCCTGGAGTAATGCAAGCAAGCGCACGACCGTGGTGGTTTTACCGGTTCCCGGGCCGCCAGTGACGATGCTGAATGCGCTACGGGTTGCCAGGGCGCAAGCGAGCTTCTGCCAGTCGATCACTTCATCAGACTTTGCTGGACCGAACAGGCCGGTCAGGCGTTGTGGTAAGTCATTCGGTGTTGTTTCGTGTGCCGCCAGACGCTGACGCAGGGCGTTGTCGATCCGCCGTTCGTAAGTCCAGTAACGGCGCAGGTACAGGCGTTTACCCGACAGCACCAATGGTCGGTGCTGCGCGGCCTCACGTCCGTCGGCGGCCAGAGCCACCAGACGGCTGGACGCCAGGACCTTGCACCAATGGGCACCCTCCAGTGCCTCAAGCAATTGCGACGGCAGCAACATCGCACCGCTTTGCAGATCACCTTCCGGCGGCAGCGACAGAGCGAAGTCTGGTTCTTTCAGCGTTTCGAACAGATCCAGACAGACATGGCCATGGCCCAACTGGTGACTGGTCAACGCGGCGGCCAGCAGCACCAGTGGATCATCGTCGGGAGCGAGCTCGTGGAGAAACGCAACGAAGGCCTTGTCCAGCGGCCGCAACCAACCGCGTTCGACCCAGCACGTGAGCAGCAGCAACAAATCATCAGCGCGACTCAACGGGGCCAGACCCGCCAGACTTTCGGCCGCCAACGGCATGGGCAGCAAATCGGCGAAGGTGCGACTCATAGCAGTACTCCCTGTTCCCAGGCGGGTTCAGCCTTGGGCTCTGGCTTGCCTTGGAACAACCGGTCCAGGCGCTCGATCAGCTGCCGTGGTGGACGGGCGAAATACACGCCCTGACTGGCCGCGCGAGTACCGCGCAGGAACAGGTACAACGCCCCACCGACATGTCGGTCGTAATCGTAATCGGCAAGCCGCGCCTTGAGCTGGCGATGCAGGGCGAGCAGGTACAACACATATTGCAGGTCATAGCGGTTATCGAGAATCGACTGCTCCATGGCCTGCTCGGTATAGGCCGCATCATCGACGCCCAGCCAGTTGGATTTGTAGTCAGCGACGTAATAGCGGCCATCATGCTCGAACGTCAGGTCGATGAAACCTTTGAACATGCCATTGAGCAACACCGGTTCAGCGGCCACCCGGGCCACACCGTTGTGAGTGTATTGACACACCAGCTCATCGAGTTTGAGCACATCGACCTTGTGGCTGGCGAACCAGAACTCCATCTCGACCCGGTATTGAGTCAGTTTCTCGAACACCACCGGTGCCTGCCCATCACCGATGTGCAGCGAGGATTTGAGCAAGTGCTGCAGCCAGTCGCTCAGCGTGGTGATCCAGCCTTCCCAGCCACGGCGGTTGCAGCGACGGGCGATGGCATCTTCCACGTTTTGCGGTGCGGCGGAAAAACCTTCGTCACCGGCCCATTCGAGCAATCCATGGAGAAAAGTGCCGGGGTTCGGGCCACGAGGGAATCGATGGATATCAGCACCGCCAGCGATCACTTCTCGCGGCGTTTGCGGATCGAGACGTTCGTCGTCAAAAAGCTTTTGTGCTTGCGGGCTCTCCGGGGCTTCGTCACTGCCCACGCTCAGACTGTCGCCAATGCGCAAAGCGCTGTAGGAGGCGATCCACCAGTTTTCACTGGCTTTGCGCTTGGGTATCAGCGGGGCAAGCAAGGTCGCTTCATTGCGCGGCGGATGGTAATGCTCGGCGGTCGCTTCAGGCATTTCACCGTAGTTCAGCGCCAGACAGCCCTGCTGCAAATCTTCCAGCCAACGCCGCAATCCTGCCGACTCGGCCAATGGCGCACCACCGCCCAGCAGATAACCCAACGCAGAGAGGTGCAGAACCGAGCCGTTGTTATTGCCGCGTTTGAGGTCGGTCACACCGAGCCAGCAAGCATGCTGTGCCCGGGTCAGGGCTACATAGAACAGACGCAGGTCTTCGGCCAAACGCTCATCATCGGCCTGGGCGATCAACTCGGTCGTTGGCTTCAAGCTCACCTGAGCCTTACCCGTCGCGTCGTGGTAATGCAACGGCAAACGGCTGCCATCCACCGGTTTTGCCGAGCAGATGAACGGCAGAAACACCAACGGATATTCAAGCCCTTTGGATTTGTGGATGGTCACGACCTTGACCAGTTGCTCGTCGCTTTCCAGGCGCAGGATCTGCTCTTCGCCAGCCTGGCCGGACAACGCCAGATGCTCGGACAAATGACGGATCAGCGCTTGCTCGCCATCGAGTTCGGCGGCGGCCTGCTGCAGCAACTCGGACAGATGCAACAGGTTGGTCAATACCCGCTCGCCATCGCTGCGCGCGATCAATGCCTGGGGCAGCTGGAAATCGTGCAGCAAACGCCGCAGCATTGGCAATACGCCCTGCTTGCGCCAGAGCTCGCGATAACCGCGGAACTGCATGACCCGTGCTTCCCAGGCCAGTTCATCCTGATTCAGTCGTTCCAGCTCTGCCAGCGAAAGGTTCAGCGTGATGCAAGCCAGCGCAGCCCGCAGTGGACGCTCGACATCCGGCTCGGCACACGCCTTGAGCCAGGTCAGGAGGTCATGGGCTTCCTGCGCGGCGAATACTGAATCCTTGTCTGACAGGTAAACACTGCGCACACCCCGGGCGGCAAGTTCGCCGCGCACGGCCTGGGCCTCTTTGCCGTCACGCACCAGAATCGCGATATCCGCCGGCAGCAGACCTCTTAAGTCCTTACCGTCCTGGATGAAGCCCGCACGGCCTTGCTGACCGCCATTGAGCAGTGCGGTGATTTCGCTGGCGCAGGCGGCGGCCAACTGTTGTCGATACACGGCGCCAGACAGTGGCTGATCGGCGGACAGGTGCCAGATATTCAGGGCAGGTACAACCTGACCATCAATACGCAGAACTTCTTTGCGTCCCTGGGACTCGACGGGCAGAAACGGTACAGGGTTTTCGCCATTCTTCTCACGAAACAGGAATGCTCCACGCCCCTGCTCCCGAGATTCGGCGCGCTCGAACACATGATTCACCGCACCGACCATGCCATGACTGGAACGGAAGTTGGTGCCCAGGGTATGCAGGCGGCCAGCGGTAGCCTGGCGAGCGCGCAGGTAGGTGTAAATGTCGGCACCGCGAAAGGCATAGATTGCCTGCTTCGGATCGCCGATCAGAAACAGACCGGATTCAGGATTGTTATCTTCGATGCGATAAATGCTCTCGAAGATTCGGTATTGCACCGGGTCGGTGTCCTGGAATTCGTCGATCAGCGCGACCGGGAACTGCTCGCGGATGAGGGTTGCCAGGCGCTCACCGCCATCGGACTGCAAGGCCGCATCAAGGCGCAGCAGCATGTCATCGAAGCCCATTTCCGCGCGGCGACGCTTTTCTTCCTCGAACCGAGCACCGACCCAGTGGGCAGCGTGTTGCAGCACGGCGGCATCGGGGGTCGGCAAGCCATCGAGGCTGGCCTTGAGGCTGGGCATGGCATCCAGACCCGGATGGCGGGGGGCTTCACCCTTCCAGGCTTCTGCCATGCCATCAGGAGTCAGGCGAGTGAAGCCGGTGCCAATGTCCAGCTGCTCCAGAGATTCATCTTCGGCCCAGGTCCGAAGTTTTTCGAACCAGGGTTCGAAGTAGCGTGCCTGCATCTTGCGACCATCGACGCTCTTGCTCGCGACGCCCTGGTGACAGATGGCAAGCAACTCATCGGCCCATTGACGCCAGGGCATCTTGAGCTCGAGCAAAGCGGCCCGTCGTTCCTCCAGGCACTCGGCAATCAACTCGGCAGGTTCTTTACCTTCAACGCTGTCACGCTCGCTGGCGAACAACCCACGCACTCGCGGCAACAACGCCGCCGGGCCACCCCAGTTACCGCGAACCCAGTTCAGCGCATCGCCTTGCATCGGGTAGCAGAACAGTCGCCAGTAGTCGCGCAGGACTTCGCCGAGCAAGTCGCTGTGATCGGTTTCCAGGGTCTGGGTAAACAGGCTGCCACTGTCGAATGCATGTTCGCGCAACATACGCTGGCACCAACTGTGGATGGTCGATACCGCCGCTTCATCCATCCACTGAGCGGCGATGTCCAGACGGTTTGCGCAACTGGACCACTGTTCGGGCAGGTACTGCTCACGCAGTTCGGCAATGAGGCCATCCGGTGCCGGTGTCTCTTCACGGAAAAACCGTGCTGCTTCGGCCAGCCGAGTGCGAATACGCTCGCGCAGTTCTTTGGTCGCGGCATCGGTGAAGGTCACCACGAGGATTTGCGGCGGCAACAATTCACGCCCAAAACCACTCGATTCGTCACCGTGCCCCAGGACCAGACGCAAGTAAAGCGCAGAAATGGTGAAGGTCTTGCCGGTCCCGGCGCTGGCTTCGATCAGTTGGCTGCCACGCAGGGGGAATGCCAGGGCCAACGGTGTTTTCGTGGTCATGAGCGCGCCTCCTCGCTGCTCAATGAACGCCAGGAAGCCTCAAACAGCGGCCGATACAAAGCGTCGCACCAATCGGGGAAGGTCTCATCGGCAACCAGTGCATCGTAATCGGCAAATTGCCGAGCCAGTGCCGGGCTTTCGCGGCGCTCGCCGTCAGTGGTCTGGCCGTCGCCTTCATAAGCCTTGCGAGCAGCGGCGTCAGCTTTGGCCGGGTCGGTTTGAGCGAGCCAGGCGAAGGCCGTTTTTACTGCAATCGGCAGCGGCTGGCGCATGCCTGTTTGCCAGGCCAGTAACAGGTTATTCAGGACATCAAGTGCTGCACCCTTCGCCAAGGGGGCCAATAGCAAACTGTCATCGCTGGCCACCAGTGCGGTTGTCATCGACATACCGCTGGCACAGGCAACCAGGTGATTGACCCATGGCCGCGTCAGGCGATGCCATTTGCGGGCCTTGATTGAACCGATGCTGTTGGGAATCGTAGAAACCGACAATAAGCCGCCATCTGCGCGTTGATGCAGGCCACCGAGCCAACCCTCCAGATGTAGTCCATGCAGTTCCAGATTCACCGGCAACGCGCTGGTGAGCGGGGTCGGCCATAGCGCCAGAAGCTGCTGATAGCGCAGCAGCAGATCCGGCAGCGGCTCGATCAACTCGCGCTGCAGACACTCGCCAAAACCGGCCATGGGCAAGAGCCCGCTGTTTTGCAGGCGTTTTGCCTGCGCCTCCAGCGCCTGATCGGTTTGGTCCAGTTGCCCGAGTGCCGCCTCGAGCAAGCTGTCGCTGAGGCTATAGCGTTGCAGCGCGTCGAGAACAAACGGCTCTTCATCCGCCAAAGGCACTTCAGCAGCCTCGAAGAACACTTTGAGCCGCTGACTGAAGAAATGCCTCACAGGATTGCGCAAGAAATCCTGCAACTGCCCCAGGCTCAACGGTTCGTCCTGAACGTAGGGTTCGAGAACCTCGGTATGAGTCGTTAGATCACTGGCTTGATGAAGTAACTGCCACTCGCTGGCGTAGCTGAACAAATCATCGCCTTCATGGAAGTAGCGAGCACTGAAGGGTTGCAGGGGATGTTCCTGAGTCATGGACTCAAGCAGATCATCATTGTCATCGTGCGATTGCCAGCCGCTGGCGAGATGGTCACGCAGCTGTCCTATCAATACCGAAGCAGGGCGCTCGCTGTTGTCCCGAATACTGCGACCGACCCAGCTGATATAGAGTTGGTCACGTGCCGACAACAATGCTTCCAGTAAAAGATAGCGGTCATCTTCGCGCCGGGAACGATCACCAGGCCGGTAGTCGCTGCCCATCAGGTCGAAGTCCAGCGGCGGCTGTGCGCGAGGGTAATCGCCGTCATTCATGCCCAACAGGCAGACTCTTTTGAACGGGATCGCTCGCATGGGCATCAAGGTACAGAAGTTAACTGCACCGGCGAGAAAGCGCTGAGACAGGCGACCTTGGTCGAGACCAGCCAGCCAGGCTTCACGGACCACGGTCAGCGGTAACTCATCCTGCAAGCCTACGGACTCGCAGGTCTCAAGCCAGGTCTCACGCAACTCTTCAAGTTGAGCCAACAAATAGTCGTCATGCTCGTTACTGGCCAGGAAGAACAACTGCACCAAAGCTTGCAACCTCGAGCCCCATTGTTTGGGCGCCGCAGGTTGAGTGAGTTCCTGGTGGGCAATTTCCAGCGCATCCAGCAATGCCACCAAAGGACCTATGAGCGCGGCATCCAGACCACCAATCTCATCGTAGGGTTCGATCCCCTCGCAGGCACTGGCACTACCCACGGCATAACCGAGCAGCATCCGTCGCAGACCAAAATGCCAACTGTTTTGCTCCAGTTCTTCAGGCAGCCCCAAACCCGCGCGTTGCTCGGCATTCATCCCCCAACGGATACCTGCGCCTTCGATCCAACGGTGCAAGATCGGCAGGTCACGTTCTTCTACGCCAAACCGGGCGCGTAATGCCGGAACGTCGAGCAGATCAAGGATCTCGCTGACGGGAAAGCGACTGTCGGGCAACTTCAGCAGATGCTCGACAGCAATCAGTAGCGGATCCCGGCCGCGCTGGCCTTGATCCGCGAGCGTGAAGGGAATGAAACGCGGGTCATGGCGATCAAGCTGACCAAAGACAGCACGGATGTGAGGGGCATAACTGTCGATGTCCGGAACCATCACGATCACGTCGCGAGGCCTTAAGCCTGGATCAGCACTGAATCGAGCCAGCAACTGATCGTGGAGGATCTCCACTTCGCGTTGAGCGCTATGGGCGATGTGAAATCGGATCGATTCGTCCTTATCCAGATCAACAGCAGGCCAACGCTCGCGAGTTTCATTCAGGGGACGCAATTCCAGGATGTCGTCCTGCAGCTGATTGAGCATGTTCTGCGGCTGGTTATCGCTGAAAAGGTCGATGCGCCCGTCGCGAAACGTCGAGCGATAGCTGTTGGGGTCGTCGTAACTGTCGAGCAGATTGATGTAGTCCCGCCCCTGTTTACCCCACGCGGCCAATAGCGGGTGCGCATGCTGATGGAGAGTTTGTGGGTCGAGCACAACGGGCATGCCGCGCTTGCGAGCCTGACGTTTGTATTGATGCCGCAACAGATCTTTATCGGCGACGATGTCCGCCCAATGGTGACGACATGGGTTGTGTACGCACAACAGAACCTGGCTGAACCGAGCCAACCCGGCAAGTGCTTCCAGGGCTTGGGCAGGCAATGAAGAAATCCCGAAAACAATCACCCGTGAAGGCAATCCACAGGGCGCCATGTCGAGACTATTGATACGCTCGATAAAGCGTTGGTGGACGCCCGCGCGGCTTTGCGCCATGCCTTGTTCACCAACATCCAGCAACAGCGCACGCCACAGCTCCGCCTGCCAGCAGTTGGCCGGGGTCAGGGCTTTGGCTTCGCCTCTGCCATTTCGTAACTGATGACGACCTTCTGCCCAGTCTTCGAGCCAGTCGGCCCTATATACCTGATATTGGTCGAACAGATCCGCCAGTCGCTCCGCCAATTGGTAGCGCTTGCGTAAATCGGTGTCATGGGTAAGGAAGCGATGCAGGGGCTCGAAATGCGGTTGATTGATCAACTGAGGTAACAGACGCATCAGACGCCAGGTCAGCGGAGCTTTATCGAGCAGGGATTTGGCCGGGATTTCGTCACGTCCCAGCACCATGCGATAGAGCTGCCACATGAAGCTGCCTGGTAACTGCACATCGATGGCGGCGGCGATTCCGCAACCGCCCATGTCGTCATCTTCAGGATCTTCGGCCAGTGCCAGCTTCAGCCATTGGGCGATGCCGTTGCTCTGTACCAGAGCGATTTCATTTTCCAAGGGAGCCAGCGGGTAGCGCCGCATCCAACTGACCACCAGGCTGCGCAACTCGTCCAGGCGGTTGCCGTGAACCACCATAAAACCAGCACTGAGGGACGTGGCGTCCGGCATAAAGGCTTCCTTGGGAAAATACAAAAGCTAGGGCCGAACCTTAGCACTGTCGGCAGACCGTGACAGCCGGGAGCGGTCCGATGATGTTGTACGAACTTTCCTGCGGGCAAAACAAAACCCCTACCTGCATACGCAGATAGGGGTTTCGGAATTTAATCTTGACGATGACCTACTCTCACATGGGGAAACCCCACACTACCATCGGCGATGCATCGTTTC
>NZ_CAXAQH010000036.1:0-63217 GCF_963970905.1 Pseudomonas sp. EL_65y_Pfl2_R96
TGCCGTCCCACACACCTTCAATGGCCGCCCAACTGCCCGCGAGCATTCCATTGCCTACAGCCACCGAAGACGATTGCGACCACTTCGGCTTGAACGTCCGCCACTCATCTCGCAGCCAGCTGTCGAGTTCCTTCGTCAGGCCATCGTAGGAAGAGAAAAGATCTTCAACTTGCTGTGGTGTGACTTCGTTGTGGACGTGAATGCGGTAGAGCTTGCCCTCTTCCCCTCGGAATGTTCCCTTGCCGTTGTTATCGAGTGTGACCGGCGTCGACTCCCCGCCCTCCTGCGCAATCACATCGACCTGAATATTCCCCACGGGAATGTCATAAACCGATTCGAACTTGCTCTCGATTTCGAGCTTTCCGCCTTTCGGGCACTGCACGACGGTGGAGATAAACTTGTCGTCACCGCTGCTGACAACGGTGCTGGAGCCTCCGAACCGGATGATCCGCTCCATGCCCATCAGCGAAGGCAGATCCGCCACGTGGCTGGCCTTGTCGGCGGCTCGGTTGAACCAATGCTTGAGCTGTTCGCGATAGAGCGAAAGGGTGTGCGGGAAGCTGTCGAGTTCCTGCTCGATGCGGATAACGTGCTCCATCAACGCACCGAAAAGTACGGAGTTGCTAGAGAAAAGGAGTCGAACATGAGCAATCCCTCGCGCAGAAAATTAGGCGCGGGGACTGTGCGGGGGATCGATCAGGAAAGAAGTCGGGAAAGGTGGAAATGGATGTAGGAAGATTCGCTGATTAACAGCGAGTAAATAACGCGCAATCCAGGTGGGAGCGAGCCTGCTCGCAAAGGGCCGGAACAGGCCACCAACACATCAGCCGCTACGCTTGCGCAACCACTGCAAAAACCCCTTCTTCTCCACCACCTTGGGTGTTTCCTGAATCAGCGTCTGAGCCTTGTTCAAGCGGAAATCCAGCAACGCCTTCATCGCTTCGCCGATGTCATGCCGCGCATCCAGGCACGGCTGGAGGTATTCCCTCTCGATCCGGTACAACGTGCAGACCGTCTTGGCGCTAAAGTCCGCCGGCATCGCCATATCGGACAAAATTCCGCCCTCGCCGATCACCTCTCCCGGCCCCATGCGCCCGGTTTCGAACTTGACCCCGCCACGGCTCAACTCCACCGACACGACGCCGGATTCGATGATGAACAAATGATCGCTGACCTCCCCCGCCGGCAGGATCATTTCACCGGGGCGGAAAGTTTGCAGTGTCATGTTCTGGCTGAAGGTTTCTTTCTCTTCCTGACGCAGGGTCGAGAAAATGTTCGAGGCGTCCAGCAATGCCCGTGGCCGCGACAGGTTGGCAGGTGCATTCGGTTCGACGTTCGACAACAGGCTGACACCGCTGGCCTGCAAGTGCCGGAACGCCAGGTCGAACAGCAGATTGCGGACCATGCGTTTCTGGTCCATCGAGACGACGAAACCACTGATTTCGTATTCCACGCCCGTGGCACTGGAGCCTTTCAACGCTACGCACGGCGCCGGTTTATTCAATAGATAGCGGCATCCTTGCATCGCCCGTTCCAGCGCGTCGATCACCGTTTGCGGACGTGCGTGCGGGCTCAGTTGCAAGCTGATGGAGACGCCGAAAATGTCACTGGGCCGGCTGAAGTTGATGAGCTTGGCCTTGGCGGCCAGGGAGTTGGGGATCACCGCCATGCTGCCCTGGGCCGTTTGCAGGCGCGTCGCGCGCCAGTCGATGTCGATGACCCGGCCTTCGGTGCCGTCGATGGAGATCCAGTCATCGAGTTGATAGGGTTTGGTGGTGTTGAGGACGATCCCGGAAAACACGTCGCTGAGGGTACTTTGCAAGGCCAGGCCGACGATGATTGCCAACGCGCCGGACGTTGCCAGCACGCCCTTGACCGGCAGATCGAGTACATACGCGAGGGCGGCGATAATCGCGATCAGGAAGATCACCGCGCCAAGCAAATCCTGCAGCAAGCGCCCGGTGTGCCCGACCCGTTGCATCATCACCGCACCGATCAGCACCGTCAGAGTGCGCGCACCAAACAGCCACCAGCCGATCTGCAAACCGGTGGCCGCCAGGTGCAGCGGGACGTTGTCGACCCAGGGCGCCGTCTCCATGGGGTTCATGCCTTCGTTGAACAGCAGCATGCTGAACAGCGCGAAAATCACCACCCGCACCGCCAGTTTCCAGTTGCTGCCGCTGGCCGTGATCAAACGCCACAATCCCAGATCGATCAGGATAAGAATCAATGCGCTGATCAATGGGTGTTCGGTGAGCAGTGACAGCATCGAGCGACTCCAGCAATAGTACGGATGGGCACAGTGTAGGAGGATTTGATGTCTTCAGAACACCACAAAACACTGTGGGAGCGGGCTTGCCCGCGATGGCAATTGATCAGTCACCGGGATGTTGACTGATCGACCGCTATCGCGGGCAAGCCCGCTCCCACAAGTTATGTGTGTATGTGCTGCCAGGGTTTACTTGCTGTTAGTCAGGGTGTTGTAGCTGGTCATCAGGTTGCGGTAGTCCGGGATGTGGTTGGAGAACAGGGTCGCCAGACCTTCCACGTCGTTGCGCCAGTCGCGATGCAGTTCACAGGCCAGGCCGAACCAGGTCATCAACTGGGCGCCGGCCGACGACATGCGGTCCCACGCCGATTGACGGGTCAGTTCGTTGAACGTTCCGGAGGCGTCGGTCACCACGAATACCTCAAAGCCTTCGGCCAGGGCCGACAGCGCCGGGAACGCCACGCACACCTCAGTCACCACACCGGCGATGATCAGTTGTTTCTTGCCGGTGGCCTTGATCGCCTTGACGAAGTCTTCGTTGTCCCAGGCATTGATCTGACCAGGGCGAGCGATGTACGGCGCATCCGGGAACAACGCCTTGAGTTCCGGCATCAACGGGCCGTTAGGACCGGTTTCGAAACTGGTGGTCAGAATTGTTGGCAGCTTGAAGTATTTGGCCAGGTCGGCCAGGGCCAGCACGTTGTTCTTGAAACGGTCCGGATCGATGTCGCGCACCAGAGAAAGCAGACCCGCCTGGTGATCGACCAGCAGAACGGCGGCGTTATCCTTGTCGAGACGTTTGTAGGAAGTAGTCATGGGTAATCCTCGCTTTTTATCGATGCCGAACGGGCCGGCGTGAGTGAACACTGATTTTTCGTTAAACCGCGGCCAAGCAAGCGTAGTGAGTCAAGCCCGGCACGCCACAGCCTTACAACAATGATTTCAGCCGCTCATCCGGCCGAACCGACCGGACTGGAAGTCGGCGAAGGCCTGATGAATCTCCTGCTCGCTGTTCATCACGAACGGGCCGTGGCCGACGATGGGTTCGTCGATCGGCTCGCCGCTGAGCAGCAACACCACGGCGTCGTAACTGGCTTCCAGGCTGAGCTGATCGCCGTCGCGCTCGAACAGTGCCAACTGCCCTTCACGCACCTGTTCCTTTTGGTTGACCTGAACCGTGCCACGCAGCACCACCAGTGCCGTGTTGCGCCCTTCGTGCAGATCCAGGGTCAGCAACTTGCCGGCGTTCAAGCGAACATCCCACACGTCGATCGGCGTGAAGGTCCGCGCCGGGCCGCGATGGCCGTCGAACTCACCGGCAATCAAACGCAGGCTGCCAGCGTTGTTCTTGAGCGGGAGGCTCGGGATGTCACCGTCGACAATCGTCTGGTAACCGGGGGCGGCCATCTTGTCCCTGGCCGGCAGGTTGACCCACAGTTGAACCATTTCCAGCGTGCCGCCGGTTTTGGCGAAACCTTCGGAGTGGAATTCTTCATGGAGAATCCCCGAGGCCGCGGTCATCCATTGCACGTCGCCGGGGCCGATCTTGCCGCCGCTGCCGGTGGAGTCGCGGTGCTCCAGCTCGCCCCTGTAGACGATGGTCACCGTTTCGAAACCGCGATGCGGGTGCTGGCCGACGCCACGACGCTCGGTGGTGGGGGTGAATTCGGCGGGACCTGCGTGATCCAGCAGCAGAAACGGGCTGATGTGTTTGCCCAGGTTGTCGTAGGAAAACAGCGTGCGAACCGGAAAACCATCGCCGACCCAGTGAGGTCGTGGGCTGGTGTAGACACCGATGATGTTTTTCATTTTTTCCTCCAAATCTGTTGTGTGACGCGATGGACAAAGCTTAAAACCGGCGCCTTTTGTGCGCTAGACTGCAAAAATCAGCCTTAGCGTTCTATTTGGAGAACGATGGTGGAAGACCTCAATACCCTTTACTACTTCACCCAAGTGGTGGAACACCGCGGTTTCGCCCCGGCCGGGCGCGCGCTGGACATGCCCAAATCCAAGCTCAGCCGACGCATTGCCGAGCTCGAAGAACGCCTCGGTGTGCGCCTGCTGCACCGCACCAGCCGGCATTGCTCGTTGACCGAAATCGGCCAGGCTTATTACCAGCGTTGCCTGGCCATGCGGGTGGAAGCCGAAAGTGCCGCCGAGCTGATCGAACGCAACCGTTCCGAACCGCAGGGCCTGGTGCGCATCAGTTGCCCCACCGCGCTGTTGAACACCTGGGTCGGGCCGATGCTGACCCGTTACATGCTCAAGTACCCGTTGGTCGAGTTGTTCATCGAAAGCACCAACCGCCGGGTCGATCTGATCCACGAGGGGTTCGACATCGCTCTGCGGGTGCGTTTTCCGCCGTTGGAAAACACCGACATGGTGATGAAAGTGCTGGGCAACAGCACCCAATGCCTGGTGGGCATTCCCGCGCTTGTGCAGCGCTTGTCGTCACCGCCCACGCCGGCCGACCTCAGCGGTCTGCCGAGCCTGCATTGGGGTGGCGCGCAGCGTGAATATCAGTGGGAGTTGTTCGGCGCCGACGGTGCCAGCGCGCTGATTCGTCATACCCCGCGAATGGTCACCGACGACTTGCTGGCCTTGCGTCACGCGGTGCTCGCCGGGGTCGGCATCGCCCACCTGCCCAAAGTGGTGGTGCGTGATGAGATTGCCGCCGGTCGGCTGGTGGAACTGGTGCCGGGCTGGACACCCAAGTGCGGGATCGTGCATGCGATCTTCCCTTCACGACGCGGGTTGCTGCCGTCGGTTCGTACCTTGATCGACTTTCTGGGCGAGGAATTCAGCCACAGCGATATGGCTTAGGGGCGGGGTTAAATTCCGACACCGAGTCGCGCCTTTCGCGAGCAAGCCCGCGAAGGCGTCAGACCACACACCATCAATGCCACTGAACCCTCACCCATTCATGACTTACGGTAAACAGTGCTTTGCCGATCCAGCGGTTTTTCTCAAGGGTCCGGCCGGGGATACTCCCGCCTGTTCCCACTGCAACCCCTGGAGTCATTGATGTCTATCCCTGCATTCGGTCTTGGTACGTTTCGCCTGCAAGGCCAGGTGGTCATCGATTCGGTGAGCACCGGTCTTGAACTGGGCTACCGGGTCGTCGACACCGCGCAAATCTACGAGAACGAAGCCGAAGTCGGCCAGGCCATCGCCGCCAGCGGCATTGCCCGTGAAGCGTTGTTCATTACCAGCAAAATCTGGGTCGCCAACTTTGCCAAAGACCGGTTGATCGACAGCCTCAAAGAGAGCCTGAACAAACTGCAAACCGATTACCTGGACCTGACGCTGATCCACTGGCCGTCGCCGGAAGATCAGGTGCCGGTCGAAGAATTCATGAACGCGCTGCTCGAAGCCAAACGACTGGGCCTGACCCGGCAGATCGGCGTGTCCAACTTCACGGTCGACCTGATGCAGCAGGCCATTGCCGCGATTGGCGCCGAGAACATCGCCACCAACCAGATCGAGCTGCACCCGTACCTGCAAAACCGCAAGGTCGTCGAATTCGCTCAACGCCAGGGCATCCAGATCACCTCTTACATGACCCTGGCCTACGGCGAAGTGCTGAAGGATCCGGTCATTTTGCAGATCGCCGATCGCCTTCAGGCAACACCGGCCCAGGTCACCCTGGCCTGGGCCATGCAACTGGGGTACGCGGTGATCCCCTCTTCCACCAAACACGCCAACCTGCAAAGCAATTTGCACGCCTGCACCCTGACCCTGAGCGACGCCGACATGGCGCTGATCGCGGGCCTGGATCGCGGCCTGCGGCTGACCAGCCCCAAGGGTATTGCGCCGCAGTGGGATTGAGTTTCAACCCCGGCTCAAGTGCTTATCCAGCGCTGACATCGCGAGCTGCAATCGATCGACAGCTTCGTCGAGCAGCGCCGAATCCCCCACGTCGATGACACGCTCCAGTTGCTCGCAATGCTCGATCAAGCGCTGCGCCCGAACCATGCGCGCACCGCCCTTGATGCGGTGCGCCAGTTCTTGCAGGCCTGGGCGATTGCCACTGGCGTGCGCCTGGAGCAGATCATCCCGATCCACCCGGTTGGTCACCGTCAGTTCGCGCACCAGACAATCAATCAACGTACGGTCCGCACCGACGTATTGCTCCAAGCCACTGAGGTCCATTTCCGGCGTTGAGGGTTCCTCAATAGGTTCTGGCACCTGACTGGCAAACCTGGACGCCAGCCAAGCGTTCAAATCCGCTAGCAGGATGGGTTTGAACAGGCAGTCGTCCATGCCCGCCTCCAGACAGCGCAGCTTCTCCTCGGGCTGCGCATTGGCGGTAAACCCCAGAATCAGCGTCGGCGGCAAACGTTGGGCACGCTCTTCATCGCGTATGGCACCGGCCAGCTCATAACCACTGAGCATCGGCATATTGCAGTCGGTGACGACCAGATCGAAGCCATGTTCGCGCCATAGCTCAAGCCCCCGCGCGCCCTCTTCAGCCTCCAGAACACGATGCCCCAGGTGGCTCAGCTGCCGTGAAAGCAACAATCGATTGGCCGGGTGATCGTCAACCACCAGAATCGTCAGTGGCCGCGTCGGCGCCTGCAACCCGATATTGCCCCCCACACTGGAAGGCAACGGTTGCAACGCGATCAGCTCAAGGTTGATATCAACCTGCGTGCCTTGTCCGAGGACGCTGTCGAGTTGCAAGCGGCCACCCATCATTTCGCACAGGGTGCGGCTGATCACCAACCCCAGGCCAGAACCGCTTCGAGCTGACTGTCGGCCGTTATCAGCCTGGATGAACGGGCTGAACAGCCGTTGCCGGTCGACAGCACTGATGCCAATGCCGGTGTCTTCAATACGCACGTTGACCGCCAGCTGCCCCGACGCAACGGGCGCCACCCGCAGTGTCAGGCTCACCTCGCCCTCTCGGGTGAATTTGATGGCGTTGCTCAGCAGATTGGACAGCACCTGCTTGAAGCGTGTGGGATCAATCAACACCTCGCAGTCGCTGTGTTCGTCCAGATCGATTCGCCACGCCAGCTCGTTCTGCCGTGCAAGGCCTTCGAAAACCCGACACACCGACGCCACCAGCGCCCGCAGATTGGCCCGTTCAGGGATCAGGGATAAATGCCCGGACTCGATACGCGCGATATCCAGAATGTCGCCGATCAGCGCCAGCAATTGTTGTGCGGCACTGGACGCCACCTCAATGGCGCAACGGTCGGTGACCCCCTCATCCGCACGCTTCAGCGCCAGTTCGAGCATGCCGATCAGGGCGCTCATCGGCGTGCGTATCTCATGACTCATGGTCGCCAGAAAGGTCGTTTTGGCACGGTTGGCATCGTCCGCCAGATCCTTGGCGTCCTGCAATTGCTGCAACCATTGCTGGCGCTGGCGGATCTGCCGACGCTGCCAGGCGATCCAGCCCAGGGCGAGCAACAGCAAGACGCCAGCCACGGCAAACGCCTGAAGAATGCCCTGGCGATGACGCAGCCAATAGCTGTCATCCACCACCACATCGTGGCTCCAGCGCGTCACCAGATCGTCCATTTCCTGAGGCGAAATGCTCAGCAATGCCTTGTTCAGAATCGAGTGCAACTCCAGCGCATCGCGGGCGGTGGCCAAGGCGATGTGGGCGGGTTGATCGCCTACGGTGCTGCTGACGCGCAGACGCTCGCGATACTGCCGGGCGATCAGGTAACGGGCGACGATCAATGAACTGAGCGTCGCGTCAGCCTGCCCCTCGATCACCCGTTCCATGCCCTCGGCCGGGCTTTGCACCTCGACCAGGCGCACCTGCGGCGCCTGGGCCTGGATGAACCCGAACAACGGATGACCGCGATAAATCGCCAGGCGCTTACCAGCCAGATCATCCAGCATCCTGGGGCTACCCTGGGTCGTTGCACTGACCAGCACAAACGGATTGCTGAGGTAGGCACGGGTAAAGAGCAACGTTTCTTCACGTTCGACACTGGGCGTGACCACGGGCAACAGGTCGATCTCACCGTCCTGGAGTTGCTCGATTTGCCGGTCCAGCGAGTGGCCGCGTTGCACCTCAAAGGTCAACCCGCTGCGCTGGCTGATCAGCGTCAGCAACTGCGCGGTCAACCCGCTGAGCCGGCCCTGGGCATCGTAGAACGTCAGCGGGGCAAAGTCGTCGATCGCGCCGACAGTGACCGTCGGATGCCGGTCCAGCCAGCGTTGTTCACTGGCGCTCAGACGCACCTGTTGCTGCCCCGCCGTACTGGCCCTGCCAGCACTCCAGCGCAACGTGATGACCGAGCGCTGGTCCATGGGAATCGCCGCCAGAGCCCTGTCGATGATGCCTTTGAGACGCGGGTTATCCGCCGCCAAAGCGAAGCCGAACGGATTGGCATCCAGACCGGAAGGCCCCGTCAGATGAACATTATTAAGGTAGTTGTTGTTGATCAGGTAATTGGCACTGATAAAGTCCCCCAGGTACACATCGTCTGGCCCGAATGCCACCGCGCCGAGCGCATCGAGTGCCGAGGGGTAGCGCTGCAAGGTCGCGTCGGGATAGAAGGTCTTGACCGTCTGGGCCGGCAGATAGTCTTCGACCATGGCGATACGTTTACCGGCCAGGTCGACGGGCATTCGCTCGTCCACTCGGGTGACCAGCATCGGCTGATCTTCGGCATAGGCTCGAGACCGGGTCAGCGCGGGGTCGGCCGCCTCGAAGTTGTTCGATGTTCCGAGCAGATCCAGCTCATGGCGTTTGAGGGCATCCATGGCGGCTTCACGAGTGGCATAGCGCAGCACGTCGATCTTGACGTGCAGCAGTTGCCCCAGCAGCTCGGCGTAATCGGCCGTGATGCCCTCCAGCTCATCGCGGTGGCGCGTCACCTCGAACGGAGGATAGTCCGGCCCCGTCACCCCGAGGCGCAGGACCCGTTTATCGCGTAGCCATTGCCAGTCCTTTTCATCCAGCTTGACCTCAAAACCCTCCACTGTGGAGCGCCCCAGCAGATACAACCGCTGCGGTTCGTCGGCCAGCGCCGGCGGAACCTGAATCACAAGGCACAGCATCAAGGCCATCAGAAAGATGCGCACGGTCGGGCTCACTCAGATCAGATGATTGCGCTTGGCGAAATCCCGCAGGTGCACCGCTGCGCTCAGCCCCAGTTTTTCGATCAATCGGTGTTTGTAGGTACTGACGGTCTTGACACTCAAATGCCGATGCTCGGCGATTGTCTTGTTGGGCATGCCCAGGGCCAAATCCCGCAGGATGGTCAGCTCACGGTTGGAGAGTTTGTCGACCATCTGTTTTTCGCTGTATTGCAGGGGGTCTTGCGATCCCGAAGGCAGCCGGGCGAAAAAGGTGTAGCCGGTCATGACCGCATGCACGGCTTTTTGCAACTGACTCAGGACGTTGCTCTTGGCGACATACGCCATGGCCCCGGCGCGCATGCAACGATCCTGAAAAAACTGCGGGTCCAGCGACGTGAACACCAGCACCAGGCACGGCAAGTCACTGGCCTTGATCCGCTCCAGCACATCCAGCCCGTCACCTTCGGGCATGACCAGATCCAGCACCACCAGATCGGGTGAATGCTCACGGAGCATCGACAACACCTCGCTACCGCTGGAGGCCTCGTAAATTCGTTTGAACCCCTCCTTCTCCAGTACGATTTTGACTGCGGCGCGTACCACCGGATGATCGTCCACAATCAGCACTGACTTCATGACAACTCCCTGTGCAAAGACTCGACGATTGCGCACGAATACGCTCCGGATAACGACGGACCGGACGCAACGGCTACCCAACGACTGTGGCATGGGAGGCAGGAAGAATATACCTGTCAGAAATGACAGTTCAGACGAACGGTAGCCCCGGAATCAACCGATCCGTTGTCGATTCCACTCGTGATCCGGGGACGGTGCGGCTTCACATACAGGCGAATCGATGAGCGCCATCAGCCGTTGAATGGACGCAAGATCCGGCTGCGCTGCGTGGCTTACCTGAACCCTCTGCTGAACCTTCTGTGGAAAACCGGCGGCGGCAGAAACCGGCGGCAACTGTGCCCGCCGGCCATCGTAGATCAAGGCGTGATGAACCTGACGGTTATCGAGGAAGAACCCGAACAGGTCCAGCGCCCCACCCGCCAACGAGGCATTGATGAGCACCAGATCGAACGGTTCGCAACCGTATTCGACCAGGGTCAGCATTTCCACAAGGCTTTGCACCGGAGCCACCCGGTAATAACCGAGCTGGTTGAACAACCGCTCGGTTTTCATCCGGTGAAAATGCTGCTCGTCGGCGATCAGGATACGCAAGGCTTTGTTCGGCAAAGTGGGGCCCCTGAAGGGTGACAGATTCGTGGTGGGGCAAGGCTACGGAAGACTTGTCGTGCTTTCTGTAGGACTTTTCCTAAAAAATGAGTGCCTCTGTTCGACTTGACGATCAAAAAATCACAGCCTGTGTAGGAGCTGGCGCAGCCTGCGATCTTTTGATTTTTATTAAAGCAAGATCAAGAGATCGCAGCCTTCGGCAGCTCCTGCGTTTGGCAGCATTACTGCCAACCAAACCGCCGGATGTAGAACCCTTTCACCGCTTGGGTCAGCGCCATGTACGCCAGCAGAATCGCCGGCAGGAACACGAAATACAGCGACGGCAACGCCTGCAGTTTGAAGTAATGCGCCAGCGGCCCCATCGGCAGGAAGATGCCCACGGCCATGATCACGCCGGTCATCACCAGCAACGGCATGGCAGCGCGGCTTTGCAGGAACGGGACCTTCGGCGTGCGGATCATGTGCACGATCAGCGTCTGGGTCAGCAGCCCGACCACGAACCAGCCGGACTGGAACAGGGTCTGGTGGTCCGGGGTATTGGCATCGAACACGTACCACATCAAGGCAAAGGTGCTGATGTCGAAGATCGAACTGATCGGGCCGAAAAACAGCATGAAGCGCCCGACGTCCGCCGGCTGCCAGCGTTGTGGTTGTTTCAGCATTTCTTCATCGACGTTATCGAACGGGATGGCAATCTGCGAAATGTCGTAGAGCAGGTTCTGCACCAGCAGGTGCATCGGCAGCATTGGCAGAAACGGGATGAACGCACTGGCCACCAGCACCGAGAACACGTTGCCGAAGTTCGAGCTGGCGGTCATTTTGATGTACTTGAGCATGTTGGCGAAGGTCCGTCGCCCTTCCAGCACGCCCTCCTCCAGCACCATCAGGCTCTTTTCCAGAAGGATGATATCCGCCGCTTCCTTGGCGATGTCCACCGCGCTGTCCACCGAAATACCGATGTCAGCAGTGCGCAACGCCGGTGCATCGTTGATGCCGTCGCCCATGAAGCCGACCACATGGCCGTTACCCTTGAGCAGACGGACGATACGCTCCTTGTGCGACGGCGTGAGTTTGGCGAAGACGTTGGTGGCCTCCACCGCCACCGCCAGTTCGGCGTCGCTCATGCGTTCGATGTCGTTGCCCATCAGCAGGCCTTGCTGCTCCAGCCCGACTTCGCGGCAGATTTTCGCGGTCACCAGTTCGTTGTCGCCGGTCAGCACTTTCACTGCCACACCGTGGGCGGCCAGGGCCTTGAGCGCTGGCGCGGTGCTTTCCTTCGGAGGGTCGAGGAAAGCCACGTAGCCGATCAACGTCAGTGCCTGTTCATCGGCCAGGCTGTAAGTGTCGCGCCCCGCGATCATCGGCCGCGCTGCAACGGCAACGACACGCAGACCTTCGGCATTGAAGGTGGCAGTGACCTGACGAATCCGCGCCAGCAATTCATCGCTCAGCGCCTCGTCGGCATCGCCGTGGCGCACTCGGGTGCACACCGCCAGCACTTCTTCCACCGCGCCTTTGCAGATCAGCAGGTGCGGCTGGTCACGCTCGGCCACCACCACCGACATGCGCCGACGGGTGAAATCAAATGGAATCTCGTCGACCTTGCGAAACGCCGTGCCGACTTTCAGCTCACGGTGGATTTCCACGTGCTCCAGCACCGCCACGTCCAGCAGGTTTTTCAGGCCGGTCTGGTAATAGCTGTTGAGGTAGGCCATTTCCAGCACGTCATCGGAGTCATTGCCCCAGACATCGACGTTGCGCGCGAGGAAGATTTTGTCCTGGGTCAGCGTGCCAGTCTTGTCGGTGCACAGCACGTCCATGGCGCCAAAGTTCTGGATCGCGTCGAGGCGTTTGACGATGACTTTTTTGCGCGACAGGAACACCGCGCCCTTGGCCAGGGTCGAGGTGACAATCATCGGCAGCATTTCCGGGGTCAGGCCCACGGCGATCGACAGCGCGAACAGCAACGCTTCGGTCCAGTCACCCTTGGTGAAGCCGTTGATGAACAGCACCAGCGGCGCCATGACGAACATGAAGCGGATCAGCAACCAGCTGACTTTGTTGACCCCGGTCTGGAACGAGGTCGGCGCGCGATCGGTGGCACCGACCCGTTGCGCCAGCGCACCGAAATAGGTGTTGTTGCCAGTGGTGAGAATCAACGCCATCGCCGTTCCGGACACCACGTTGGTGCCCATGAACAGAATGTTGTCGAGGTCCAGCGGGTTGTGGGTGTCGTTGTCCTGCTGGCGGGGAAATTTCTCCACCGGCATCGATTCACCGGTCATCGCAGCCTGGCTGACGAACAGGTCCTTGGCGTTGAGTACCCGGCAATCGGCGGGAATCATGTCACCGGCCGAGAGCACGATCAGGTCGCCCGGCACCAGTTGTTTGATCGGCAGTTCGAGGCGTCGCGCACCGTTGTCCGCCAGCTCCCGACGCATCACCGTGGCGGTGTTGCTGACCATCGCCTTGAGGGCGTCGGCGGCCTGGTTGGATTTGGTTTCCTGCCAGAAACGCAGCAAGGTCGAGAGCACCACCATCGAGAAAATCACGATGGCGGCTTTCAGGTCTTCGGTCAGCCAGGAGATGACCGCCAGCAAGGTCAGCAGCAGGTTGAACGGATTTTTGTAGCAGTGCCACAGGTGCGTCCACCACGGCAGCGGTTGCTCGTGCTCGACTTCATTGAGGCCGTATTGTTCGCGCAGCGCATCGGCCTCGGGTTCACTCAGGCCGTCAGGGTGGCTGCCGAGGGTGTCCAGCAATTGGCCGGTGTCGCTGTTGGCGGCGACGACCAGGGTTTGCGCAAGCGTCGGCGGGACTTCACGACTGACCGTGGTGTCAGTGAAGCTTTCCAGCAACGCCAACCGGCGGAAGTGCCTGCCGATATGGCGGGTACGCAGGAATCCGGCGAAGAATTCTTTGAGCAAGGTAAGGTTCATGGCAGTGCCCCCCAGGGTCAGCCGGGAAACCGTCGAGCAGGCGTGTCGAGGTGCTGCGATGGCGACACGGAGTCGAACATCACACGCGGTTGAGCGTCGATGAGAGGGACGTCGGGAGTCGGGCCGAAAACCGGCCACGATCGGGATGCCGCTACTCGCTTTCCGGCGAGATAACGGCACAAAAGGCTGCGCGTTATCTTGCCGGGAAAATGCCGGTTACCGAGACCGGCCGACAACTGTCACTCGAACAAGTACCCACTGTGGGTCTCCGCTATTGATGAAAACGCGCGAAGCTTACGCCGGGGGTTCTGCCGAGTAAACGCTGCACTGGCGTGTGATGGGGGGAATCGCGGGGTTCTTCAGGAAGGGTTCAGGATTGAGCTTCGGTGGTGCTTTTTAGGGCCCTATCGCGAGCAGGCTCGCTCCCACAGTGGATCTTCAGTGAACACAGATTTTGTGTAAGACAACGATCAAATGTGGGAGCGAGCCTGCTCGCGATGGCGGCCTTACTGTCGCAACAAATGTCAGCTGGCAGTCGCCAACAACAAATCCCTCACCGACCGGCCATGCCCACGGGATTTGCCATGGTCATACAGAGAGCCGGCAATTTCATCGGCACGGATCGGCAGGATCGACAGCAAGGTGTCGCTCAAGCCGTGGCTGGCCTGGCAGAAGCCCTGCATGTAGATGCCGGCCTTGCAACGCTCGTCAGTGATCAGCTTGTAGTTGCGATCGACCTCGAAATCGCCCAGGTACTGTTCCAGAGGCGCCAGCATTTTGCGGTGCATCTGGCGCTCGTAACCGGTGGCCAGCACCACAGCGTCGTAATGGCGAACCGTGATTTCACCGGTAGCATTGTTGCGCACCGCCAGCTCGATACCGCGCTCGGTGGCGGTGGCTTTTTCAACGGTGGTCAGGGTACGGAACGCATGGCGCGCGATGCCCGAGACTTTCTGCCGGTAGAAGATCCCGTAGATGCGTTCGATCAGGTCGATGTCCACCACCGAATAGTTGGTGTTGTGGTACTCGTTGACCAGACGCTCGCGTTCACTGCTGGCCTGCTGGAACACCAGGTCGGTGAACTCCGGCGAGAACACTTCGTTGACGAAGGGGCTGTCATCGGCCGGCTTCAGGGCCGAGCCACGCAGGATCATATCCACCTGCACCGACGGGAAGCTGTCGTTGAGGTCGATGAAGGCTTCCGCCGCGCTCTGCCCGCCGCCGATGATCGCGATGCTCATCGGTTGGTTGTTCACGCATGGCTGCCTGGCCATGCGCTCCAGGTACTGGGAGTGGTGGAACACCCGAGCGTCATCTTTGAGCGCCTTGAACGCTTCGGGAATGCGCGGTGTACCGCCAGCACTGACCACCACCGAACGGGTGGTGCGCACCTGCTGCAAACCCTGGGTATCGCGAGAAATCACCCGCAGTGCCTCGACCTGCTGGTTATGCAACACCGGCTCGATAGCCAGCACTTCCTCGCCGTAGCGGCTCTGCTCGGTAAATTGCCCGGCGACCCAACGCAGGTAGTCGTTGTACTCCATGCGGCACGGATAGAAGGTGCCAAGGTTGATGAAGTCCACCAGACGACCGTGGTGCTTGAGGTAGTTGACGAAGGAATACGGGCTGGTCGGGTTACGCAGCGTCACCAGATCCTTGAGAAAGGAAATCTGCAGTTCGCTCTGGGTGACCAGGGTGTTGCCGTGCCAGCGGTAGTCCGCCTGCTTGTCGAGAAACAGCACATCCAGCTCGCCCTGGCTCGGCCCGCGCTCTTGCAGGGCGATGGCCAGGGCCAGGTTCGAAGGGCCGAAACCGACGCCGATCAGGTCGTGAACGATGGGCGATGCAATTGCCTGTGTCATTTCCAGTGTCCTCTGGATAAACCCCGCAGCTGCGGGGATAAAGCCTGGGTGACCTGACCGGCCTTGTGCGGCAGCAGATCGTCTGTTGAATAGGAACGAGGACAATGAAAAAAAATTTAACGCGGCCTGATTAAGGAGCATCCCACTGGCGCATGCGCACCCGGCAATGCTTCATGGCATTGACGATGTGCTTTTCCACCAGCGCCCGGGAAATCCCCAGGTGCTCGGCGATTTGCGGGTGCGACAAGCCTTCGATCTTGCGCAACAGAAAACTCTCGCGACACAGCCGTGGCAACTCCGCCAGCGCGCGCTGGAGCATGTCCAGGCGCTGACCGTGATCGAGGCTGTTGTGGGGCGAGGGGATGAAGTAGCGCTCTTCGCTGTCGAGCACGTCCAGGGATTCGACCTGACGCAAGGCATTGCGGCGGTGGTCGTCGATCACCAGGTTGAGCGCGGTGCGATAAAGGAACGCCCGGGGTTGCTCGATCGGCGTGTCGCTGGAACGCTCCAGTACCCGCAGATAAGCGTCATGCACCACATCTTCGGCCACCTGACGGTTGCCTAGCTTGGCGTTCAGGAAACACACCAGCTCGCGATAGTAGTTTTCCAACATGACTCCCGGCCGCAGAGGGTGCGGTTTCTATCCTTGAGCCAGATCCGCGACCGCCAGGTAGGCAGTGGCACGATGCTGGCGATTTCGAGTGTGTAATTTATAGTAATTCTCATATAGATTTAAAGCGCTGTTTCCATTTGCCTGATAAATAGTGCTGTCCTATACCTGTAACCCTTGTCTGTCACGCTATGCGTCCACGCTTAAATTCCGCGCCTCCTCCATCGTTTACAGGACAGCTCCCCGTGTCTGTCGGCCCTCCGACAGCGTCCAGCTGTCGGCAGATGTTGCCTATCGGCTGAGCGACGGGCCGAATCCTATTGGCCGGAACCCTGCATGAAACGTCCCCGTCACACCCGACGCGCCCTGCTTGTAGCCCTTTGTCTGATCCCCGTTATCGCCGTCGCGGCCTGGCAGTTTCTGCCTCCCGGCCGTGATCGGTTCGCCACGGTCCAGGTCGCTCGCGGCGACATTGAAAGCAGCGTCACGGCGTTGGGGACCCTGCAACCGCGACGTTATGTCGATGTCGGTGCCCAGGCCTCGGGGCAGATTCACAAGATCCATGTGGAGGTCGGTGACGTGGTCAAGGAAGGCCAGTTGCTGGTGGAAATAGACCCCTCCACCCAACAGGCCAAACTCGACGCCGGACGCTTTTCCATCGACAACCTCAAGGCACAGCTTCAGGAGCAACGGGCACAACACGACCTGGCCCGGCAGAAATATCAACGCCAACAGCACCTCGCCGCTGGCGGCGCCACACGGGACGAAGATGTGCAAACGGCCCAGGCCGAACTGCGCACCACCCAGGCCCGCATCGACATGTTCGAGGCGCAGATCCGCCAGGCCCAGGCCAACCTGCGCAGCGATCAGGCCGAACTCGGCTATACGCGCATTTACGCACCGATGAGCGGAACGGTCGTCGCCCTCGATGCCCGGGAAGGCCAGACCCTCAACGCACAGCAACAAACGCCGCTGATCCTGCGCATCGCCAAACTGTCGCCCATGACGGTCTGGGCCGAGGTCTCGGAGGCTGATATCGGTCACGTCAAACCCGGCATGACCGCCTGGTTCACCACACTCAGCGGCGGCAACCGGCGCTGGAGCAGCACGGTACGGCAGATCTTGCCGATACCACCCAAACCGCTGGACCAGGCCAGCCAGGGCGGCGGCAGCCCGGCCAGTTCCAATAAAAGCGGCACCGGTCGCGTGGTGCTGTATACGGTGCTGCTGGACGTCGACAACACCGACAACGCGCTGATGGCGGAAATGACCACCCAAGTGTTCTTCGTCTCCCACCAGGCCAAAAACGTCCTGACCGCGCCGGTCGCGGCGTTGCAGGGCGGCCCGCAGGCAGACCGTCAAACGACTCGGGTGGTCGCCCAAAACGGTGCCATCGAACAACGGACGGTGCGCACCGGCATCAGCGATCGCCTGAAGGTGCAGATCCTCGACGGGCTGGACGAAGGCGATCACCTGTTGATCGGCCCCGCCGACGGCAGTGGAGGTTGAATGCAAACGCCCCTGATCGACCTGCAGGACATTCGTAAATCCTATGGTGGCGGTGACGCGCCGCACGTCCACGTCTTGCGCGGCATCGACCTGTCGATCCACGCCGGGGAGTTTGTGGCGATCGTCGGCGCTTCCGGCTCCGGCAAGTCGACGCTGATGAACATCCTCGGTTGCCTCGACCGGCCAACGTCCGGCGAGTATCTGTTCGCCGGCGAAAACGTCGCCCGACTCGACAGCGATGAACTGGCCTGGCTGCGCCGTGAGGCATTCGGTTTCGTGTTTCAGGGTTACCACCTGATTCCCTCCGGCTCGGCCCAGGAAAACGTCGAGATGCCAGCGATCTACGCTGGCACCCCAGCGACCGAACGCCACGCCCGCGCCGCCGCCCTGCTCGACCGCCTGGGCCTGGCCGAGCGCACCGGCAACCGTCCGCACCAGCTCTCCGGCGGGCAGCAGCAACGGGTGTCCATCGCTCGCGCCTTGATGAACGGCGGCCACATCATTCTCGCCGACGAACCCACTGGCGCCCTCGACAGCCACAGCGGCGCCGAGGTCATGGCCCTGCTCGACGAACTGGCGAGCCAAGGCCATGTGGTGATCCTCATCACCCACGACCGCGACGTCGCGGCCCGGGCCAAACGCGTGATCGAAATTCGCGATGGCCTGATCATCAGCGACAGCGCCCGCGACAACCCTTCCGCCCAGACCTCGGCCAATCCCGGTGCGCTGCAAGCGGTGGATTTGCGCAAGCGGCTGAGCGAAGGCAGCGAGGCCACCGGTGCCTGGAAAGGTGAACTGGTGGATGCCGTACACGCGGCCTGGCGGGTGATGTGGATCAACCGCTTCCGCACCGCCCTGACACTGCTGGGGATCATCATTGGCGTGGCCTCGGTGGTGGTGATGCTGGCCGTCGGTGAAGGCAGCAAGCGTCAGGTCATGGCGCAGATGGGCGCCTTCGGCTCGAACATCATTTACCTCAGTGGCTCCGCCCCCAACCCGCGTACCCCGCCGGGCATCGTGACCCTCGATGACGTCGCGGCGCTGGCCAGCCTGCCGCAGGTCATGCGGATCATGCCGGTCAACGGAGCGGAAGCCGGGGTACGTTTCGGCAACCTCGACCACCTGAGCTACGTCGGCGGCAACGACACTCATTTCCCGGCGATTTTCAACTGGCCAGTGGTCGAGGGCAGCTACTTCACCGAGGCCGATGAACGCAACGCGGCCGCGGTCGCGGTGATCGGCCACAAGGTGCGCAGCAAATTGCTCAAGGATGTCGCCAACCCCATCGGCCAATACATCCTGATCGAAAACGTGCCCTTTCAGGTCGTCGGTGTGCTCGCTGAAAAAGGCGCCAGTTCCGGCGACTCCGACAGCGACAACCGGATCGCCGTGCCCTACTCGGCCGCCAGTGTCCGGCTGTTCGGCACCCACAACCCCGAATACGTGGCCATTGCCGCGGCCGATGCGCGCAAGGTCAAAGAGACCGAAAAGGCCATCGAACAGTTGATGCTGCGCCTGCACAACGGCAAACACGATTTCGAACTCACCAACAATGCCGCGATGATTCAAGCCGAGGCGCGCACGCAGAATACCCTGTCGCTGATGCTCGGTTCGATTGCGGCGATTTCGCTGCTGGTGGGCGGGATCGGGGTGATGAACATCATGCTCATGACCGTGCGCGAACGGACCCGGGAGATCGGTATCCGTATGGCCACCGGTGCCCGTCAGCGCGATATCCTGCGCCAGTTCCTCACTGAAGCGGTGATGCTCTCGGTGGTCGGCGGGATCGCCGGCATCGCCCTGGCGCTGATCGTCGGCGGGGTATTGGTGCTCGGCGAAGTCGCGGTCGCCTTTTCCCTGGCGGCCGTCATCGGTGCCTTCGCCTGCGCACTGATCACCGGCGTTGTCTTCGGCTTCATGCCGGCCCGCAAAGCTGCCCGGCTCGACCCGGTCACGGCCCTTACCAGTGAATGATCGATCTATGAAACCGCAACTGAGCCTGTTGACCCTTTGCCTGTTACTCGGCGCGTGTGGCCACCCTGCCCCGCGCCCGGACAGCGGCATTCAACCCCCGCTGGCCTGGCAATCGCCGCACCGCGAAAGTGCTTCCCGGACGAGCCGGCAATGGTGGACGCAGTTTGGCAGCCCGCAGCTTGATCGCTTGATCGAACAGGCCCGCGTCGGCAGCTATGACCTGGCCGCCGCCATCGCTCGCGTGCGCCAGGCCCAGGCCGACACGGTGATTGCCGGCGGCTCGCAGCTGCCGGAGGTCAAGGCCGGCATGAACGCCAACCGGCAGAAACTGCTGCGCGGCAACGGCTACAGCCAACTCGATGCCAATAGCAGCAACAAAGCCGTGGACTACTTTGACGCCAACCTCAGCGCCAGTTACGAACTCGACTTCTGGGGCGGCAAACGCGCGTCCCGGGACAGCGCGCACTATGGGCTGCGAGCCAGCGAGTTCGATCAGGCCACGGTTGAATTGACCTTGCTCAGCGGGGTGGCCAACAGCTACGCGCAAGCCTTGTCGCTGGGTGAACAAAGTCGCATTGCCGAGCTGAACCTGGCCAATGCACAGAACGTTTTGAAACTGGTGCAGACCCGTTTCGACTCAGGCTCGGCCACCGCACTGGAACTGGCGCAACAGAAAAGCCTGGTGGCGGCGCAACAACGGCAACTGCCGCTGATTCGCCAGCAAGCCCAGGACGCACGGATCAGCCTCGCCGCCCTGCTTGGCCGGCCGGTCCAGCAACTGCCGCCTGGCCAGGAGTCCTTCGATCAACTGCAGTGGCCCGCCATCGGTGCCGGGCTGCCCAGCGAACTGCTCAGCCGTCGCCCGGACATCGCCCGCGCCGAAGCGCAACTGGCCGCCGCCCAGGCCAACGTCACGGTCGCTCGCGCCGCCATGCTGCCCGCCGTGACCCTGAGCGCCAGCATCGGCTCGGGCGCCAACACCGCCAACGATATTCTGCGCAGCCCTTTCTACAACCTCACCGCCGGGCTGGTCGCGCCGATTTTCAATAACGGCCGCCTCGGCGCCGAGCGCGACAAGGCCACGGCCCGTCAACAAGAACTGCTGGAAACCTATCGGGGCGCGATCATCAACGGTTTTGCCGACGTCGAAAAAGCCCTCAATAGCATTCGCGGCCTGGATGAGCAGCGGGAGTGGCAACGCGAAGAGCTGAACCAGGCACAGACCGCGTTCAACATTGCGCAAAGCCGCTATCAGGCCGGGGCCGAGGATTTGCTGACGGTGCTGGAAACCCAGCGCACGCTGTACGCGGCGCAGGATTCGAATGTGCAGCTGCGGTTGTCGCGGTTGCAGGCGAGCGTTGCGTTGTACAAGGCGCTGGGTGGGGGGTGGCAGGCGCTGTAATTTGCGTCGTCAGTGAGCCCGCCATCGCGAGCAGGCTCGCTCCCACAAGGGTTTGTGTTTGCCGGATGATTTGGGCACGACACATAACCTGTGGGAGCGAGCCTGCTCGCGATTGAACGATGACTCGGTCTCAGCTGGTAATCGGCTTGACCTTCAGATTCCGCGCATACCACGGCCGTTGCGGCACCCGCCGGAACAAATCCGCCAGTTTCTTTTCATCAGTGCCGAAGGTGATGCGCAGCGCCAGCTTCATGGTTTCCGGGTCCATTTCCACCGACTTGCCGACCTGCAATCCCGGCGTGGTGCTGCAGCCGTGGGTGCTCGGACCAAGCCACGGATCATCGACTTCAACCCAGCGCCCCGGCGCGAACCAGCGCACGCCGTTGACCTCAAGCCGGCTGACCTCCCCCGGATGGAAACGTTCGTGGGCGCGGAACCAGTCTTCCAGACGATCGTCGATCCAACCGTGAAAGTGCCAGAACACAGGGTTCACGTGGGATGAAAACGGGTCACCGAGGAAGTCGTTTTCCGGCGCATACCAACGCGCGGAAAAGTCCGCCGGATCCCGGGCGAAAGGCACCGGCTGACCGTTGGACGGATCGCGTGGCACCGAGGCCCAGCGCATGTGCAGCCAGTCGTGCAGGCCCAGCTCGACCTCTGAACCGAACTGCCCCAGGGTCATCTTCGACAGATAACGCGGGTCGCGATAACGGGACTCCCAGACCTGAAAATTGCTGTGGTAGGTCTCGGCGGTCTTGATGTCGCTGACCCACCGGGTGTACTCGGTGTCTTCGGCTGCCAGCCAGGTGGGCGGCAGCGCCGTGCCATCGTGATTGTCGAAATAGCGGGCGAAGCCCTGACGGTCGCGTTCAAGCTCCGGCTGCGGCATCGGAAAGCTCGACCAGGACGGCAGGTCCTGCATCGAACGCGCCGTGCCGAGCATGTGCCGGTGCATGAAGAAAAAGTCGACCCCCGAACCATTACGGTCCTTGCGCGGCCCCCGGGCATCGCGCTCATTGCCTCGCGGTCCCGGCTGCCAGCCGATACCGCGCAAGGCACCGCGCTGGGCTTCGGAGAGTTTGTGCCATTTGTCCCGCGTGGCATGCCAGAGCTGGTGGAACAAGCGGTGTTCGGCGGAAATCAGCCACGCCAGCAACGGCGGATTCAGACCGACCCGCTCCCGGGCTTCGGGAAACAGTCGTTTGCGCGCGACAAATCGATTGTCCAGTTCCGGCAAACCGAGCGGGTGATCCAGACGCAGAATCCGCCCGCTGAGCGTGCCACTGCCGGCATTGCCGAAATCAGCCCAGACCTCATCGAGCATGACCGCCAGCTCATAGGCCGGCGCACCGTTGGCCGATTGTGTGTCGACCAGGCGCCAGTACAACTGGCTGGCGTCAGGCGACACCAGATCGCCGATCACCCGGTAACGCGGTTCGGCTTCGCTGCGTAACTGCTGCGCGGTATCGAGGCAGCCACGCAGGCCACGGCCACGCTGGGCGATGTCGATAAACAGCTCCAGCCCGCTCTGCGGTAAACCGTCGAGACCTGCCCGGGATCCTTCAAAGCGGATATCCCAGATCCCTCGCAGCGAGTTGGCCAACTGCTGACCCGCAGTGTCCGCCAGGTCGACCGTCGCTTCGCCAGGGGTGATCGTGGGGTCGGGTTTCGTCCATTCGCGATGCCCATAATAAGCCGCAGGCACGGCAGCGCCAGTCAGCGCCAGGCCTGCCATGAACCATCGTCGAGAAATCGTCATTGCCCTACCTGTGTCAGCCATGAAGCAGGCTTTATCCAAGCTAGAACGTTTGTTGCGCGGGGAAATTTAAGCGTGCCAAACACAATCCCCTGTGGCGAGGGAGCTTGCTCCCGCTCGGCTGCGAAGCAGTCGTAAATCCGGCGCATGCGGTGTGCCTGGCAGAACGAGGTTGCAGGTTTCAGGACTGCTTCGCAGTCCAACGGGAGCAAGCTCCCTCGCCACAAGGTACCGCACAGAATCCTAATTTTTTCTGCCAGCCACTCGTTCCTCCCAGATAGCAAAGGCCCCTGCGCCTGCACCGGGGCGGCGAACCTGACAGAGATGGCAATGACAAAACCACGTTCGAAAAAGGCTCTTTACATCGGCCTGCCGCTGGCCTTGGCGATCAGCGCCGGCGCAGGCTTGGCGGTCTGGTATTACGTGTTCAAGGACAACCCCGGTTACCCGATCAAGGTCATGAAACAGGCCGACGAGTTGCACGAGCGCATGCTCTCCTTCGACAGCCACATCAGCCTGATGCAGAACTTCGGCACCCAGGGCAACGAAGCCGACAAGGACGGCAAGGGCCAGTTCGACCTGGTCAAGGCCAACCGTGGACAGCTGTCCGGCGCGGCCCTGACGATTTTCGGCTGGCCGGAACTGTGGAATGGCGCCAACGCGCCGCACAGGCCCACCGCCGGTTTCGTCGAAGAGGCACGCAACCAGCAAGAGATCCGCTACAAGATTATTTCCGGCATGGTCCGCGACTTCCCCAACCAGGTCGCCATCGCCTACACCCCCGATGATTTCCGTCGCTTGCACGGTGAAGGCAAGTTCGCGATTTTCATCAGCATGCTCAATGCCTACCCGCTGGGCCATGACCTGAACCTGCTGGACCTGTGGACGGCACGCGGCATGCGCATGTTCGGCTTCAGCTACATCGGCAATAACGACTGGGCCGACTCTTCGCGCCCCCTGCCGTTTTTCAACGATTCGCCAGACGCCCTCGACGGCCTCTCCAACCTGGGCAAGCAAGCGGTGCATCGCTTGAACGACCTGGGCGTGATCATCGACGTGTCGCAAATGTCGACCAAGGCCCTGGAACAAGTCGCGCAATTGAGCCGTACACCCATGGTCGCTTCGCACTCGGCGCCACGGGCAATGGTCGATATCCCGCGCAATCTCAGCGACAAGGAAATGCAGCTGATCAAGAACAGCGGCGGCGTGGTGCAGGTGGTCGGTTTCTCCCAATACCTGCGCCCGCTGACCCAGACCACCCAGGACAAACTCAACGAATTGCGCAAAGAGTTCGACCTGCCGCCCCTGCCGAACCTCGCCGTGGCATTGATGCCGGGCGATCCGGTCATCGCGGCCTGGCCGGAGAAAAAATTCGGCCAGTACGCCAGCCGTCTCTACGCGATTCTTGAAGAAGAACCCAAAGCCACCCTCAAGGACCTCGGTGACGCCATCGATTACACAGTGCGAAAAATCGGCATCGACCATGTCGGCATCAGCTCCGACTTCAACGAAGGGGGCGGCGTCAAAGGCTGGGAAAACGTCGGTGACATTCGCAATGTCACGGCGGAACTGATCTCCCGTGGCTACTCCGAGGCGGACATCGCCAAGCTCTGGGGCGGCAACTTCCTGCGGGTCTGGGATCAGGTGCAGAAAGCCGCCAAGCCGGCGCTGATTTCACAACAAGGCACGAGCAAACCATGAGCGATCGTCGCACCTTTCTGAAACAGGCCGGGATCCTCGCCGCCGGCCTGCCCTTGACGGCCGGCCTGGACAACGTCGCCAGCGCCACGCCACAGCCCTCGCAGCCTGGGGACAAATGGGCGCAGCTGCGGCAGCTGTTCGACCAGGATCCGGACTACCTGCATTTCTCCAATTTCCTGATCACCTCGCACCCCAAACCGGTACGTGAAGCGATCGAGATGCACCGTGCCGCCCTCGACAAAAACCCCGGGCTGGCGATGGACTGGGACCTGGGTGTGATCGAGCCGCGCGAAGAAGAGGTGCGCGTCTGGGCCGGTCGTTACCTGCAAGCCAATGCCAAACAGATCGCCTTGACCGGCAGCACCACCGAAGGCCTGGCGATGATTTACGGTGGCGTTCATGTGCGCCCGGATCAGGAAATCCTCACCACGGCCCACGAGCATTACGCGACCCACACCATCCTCGATCTGCGCACCCAACGGGACGGCACCCGGGTGCGCAAGATCAGTTTGTTCAAGGACCCGCAGACGGCCTCCAAAGCGCAGATCCTTGCCGTGATCGACCAGAACATCAAACCCGAAACCCGCGTACTGGGCATGACCTGGGTGCACTCTGGCAGCGGCGTGAAACTGCCGATCGCGCAAATCGGCGCGCTGGTGGAAAAGCACAACCGCCACCGCGCCGAGCAGGACCGCATTATTTACCTGGTCGACGGCGTGCACGGTTTTGGTGTCGAGGACCTGAGTTTTCCAACGATGAACTGCGACTTCTTCATCGCCGGCACCCACAAATGGATGTTCGGCCCCCGTGGCACGGGCATCGTGTGCAGCCGCAGTGAGGAGGTCAAATACGTCACGCCGATCATTCCGACCTTCTCCGAAGCCACGGCGTTCTCCACCACCATGACGCCGGGCGGCTACCACTCGTTCGAGCACCGCTGGGCGCTGAACGAAGCCTTCAAGCTGCATTTGCAATTGGGCAAGGCCGATGTTCAGGCGCGTATCCATGCCCTGAACAGCTATATGAAAAAACGCCTGCAAGCGCACCCGCAGATCGAACTGGTCACGCCCCTGAGCCCCGAACTGTCGTCCGGTTTCAGCTTCTTTCGGGTCAAGGGTCAGGACAGCGACAAGATCGCCGCCTGGTTGATGCAAAACCGCGTGATCGCCGATGCCGTGGAGCGCGACGTGGGTCCGGTGATCCGCACGGCGCCGGGGCTGCTCAACACCGAAGCAGAAGTCGACCGCTTCATCGCGTTGCTCGGCAAACAGCTCTGATCCCAGCCCCATGATGAATAGCGCAATCCATGTGGGAGCGAGCCTGCTCGCGAAGGCGTCCAGTCAGTCAACATCATCGTTAAATGACACACCGCATTCGCGAGCAGGCTCGCTCCCACAGGTTTCGCGCCTTTCCTTTCAACTTTTTATCGAGAGCAATGATGAACAGTGAGCTGCGTAGTTTTTCCTTGAAGACGCTCCCCGCACTGGCCTTCGCCGCCGTGGTTGCCGGCCTGCTGCCGGGCATCGCTCAGGCCGCCGCACCCGCCCCGCCCGGAAAGGTGTTCAAGGACTGCAAGGACTGCCCGGAGATGGTCGTGCTGCCCACCGGAACCTTCACCATGGGCACCCCGGACAATGAAGTGGGGCGCGAACCCGACGAAGGCCCGTTGCACCCAGTGACCTTTACCAAACCGCTGGCCATCAGCCGCTTTCAGGTGCTGGCCGGCGAGTGGGACGCCTACCTGCGCGACAGCGGTTACGTCATGCCCGACGGCGACACCCGGCCGGGCCGCGAGTGCAAGGCCGGCGTGCCGCGCTATGAGCGCACGGCCAGGCATCCAGCGGTGTGCATGGACTTCCCCGAGGTCAATGCCTACGTGACCTGGCTCTCGAAGAAGACCGGCAAACACTATCGATTGGTCAGCGAATCGCTGCGTGAGTATGCCGCCCGCGCGGGCAGCAGCGGCCCGTTCCCCTTCCCGTTCGATGAAGGCAAGGAATACAGCATCGCCAAACACGCCAACACCTACGGCGCCGCCGATGGCTACAACTTCACCTCACCGGCGGGCAGTTTCCCGGCCAACGCCTTCGGTGTGTATGACATGCACGGCAACGTCTATGAGTGGACCGCCGATTGCTACAACGAGAATTACGTCGGTGCACCGAGCGATGGCAGTGCGTGGTTGACCGGCGAATGCACAGCCCGGCGCATTCGCGGCAATGACTGGGGTGAAGCACCGGTGTTCTCGCGTTCGGGCAACCGTAATGCCACCTACCCCGACACCCGTGGCGACTGGATCGGTTTTCGCGTCGCGCGAGATCTTTGAGGCTCCCTCCTCCTGTCGCATGACCTGCAACAAACCCGTGCGCGGCTAAATCGCCGCCCACGGGTTTCGTCTTTTAAGCAGCCAAACTCTTGAACCTTTGCCCTTTAGCGGCACTTGAAGCGGAAACTTCCATGACCTCAAAATCCCGCGGAGCCTTCAGTGAAGTCCTCGGCCTGCTCAGGCCTTTCCGGGTCATCGTTGTGGTGTCGATCATGCTCGGCATGCTCGGTGGCCTCAGCATCACCGCATTACTGGCGACCATCAATGACGCGCTGAACGCCGCCGACACCCCGTCAACCCGGGTGTTGGCAACGTTTATCGGCCTGTGCGCGGTGGCGTTGCTGACGTCGATCCTGTCGGACATCGGCACCAACCATGTCGGGCAGCACATCATTGCCGGGCTGCGTAAATCCCTGGGGGAAAAAGTCCTGTTGGCACCGATCGAACAGATCGAGCGCTTCCGCAGTTATCGGCTGATTCCGGTGCTGACCCACGACGTCGACACCGTCAGTGATTTCGCCTTTTCCTTCGCGCCGCTGGCCATTGCGTTCACCGTCACCCTCGGGTGCCTGAGCTACCTGGCCTACCTGTCGTTGCCGATGTTTGCCTTGCTGCTGGTGGCCCTGGTGATCGGCACCGCGCTGCAATACGTGGCCCGGGCCAAGGGCATCAAGGGTTTCCAGGCGGCTCGCGAAGCCGAGGACGAACTGCAAAAGCACTACAGCGCGATTGCCGCCGGCGCCAAGGAACTGCGCATCCATCGTCCGCGCCGCCAACGCATGTTCAGCCAACGCATCGAAGGCACCGCTGATTTCATCTGCAACACGCACATCCGCGCGGTCAACACCTTCGTGGTGGCCAAGACCCTTGGCTCGATGCTGTTTTTCGTGGTGATCGGCCTGGCGCTGGCCCTGCAATCGCTGTGGCTGGGCACTGATAAAGCGGTGCTCAGCGGGTTCGTGCTGGTGCTGCTGTACATGAAGGGCCCGATGGAATACCTGGTCACCACCCTGCCGGTGGTCAGCCGCGCCAACATTGCGTTCAAGCGCATCGCCGATCTGGCGGAGCAGTTTTCTTCACCGGAACCGCACCTGCTGCTCAGTGACAAAGACGCGCCGAAACCGGTGGTCGAACACCTTGAATTGCGCGACGTGCATTTCGCCTTCCCGGCGGTGGACGGCAGCAAGCCCTTCGCCCTCGGGCCGGTCAACCTGTCCATCGTCCAGGGCGAGATCGTGTTTATCGTCGGCGAGAATGGCGGCGGCAAGACCACGCTGATCAAGTTGTTGCTAGGGCTGTATGCGCCGCAGGGCGGGGAAATCATCCTTAACGGTAAGCCGGTCCTGGCGCATGACCGCGACGACTATCGCCAGTTGTTCACCACGATTTTCGCCGACTACTACCTGTTCGACGAATTGGTGCAAGGCGAACAGAACGTTCCCGAAGACGCCAACCGTTACCTGGAACGCCTGGAAATCTCGCACAAAGTCAGCATCCGCGATGGCGCCTTCAGCACCACCGACCTGTCCACCGGCCAGCGCAAACGCCTGGCCCTGTTGAACGCCTGGCTGGAAGAACGCCCGGTGCTGGTGTTCGACGAGTGGGCGGCCGACCAGGACCCGGCCTTCCGGCGCATCTTCTACACCGAGCTGTTGCCGGAACTCAAATACCTGGGCAAGACCATCATCGTCATTTCCCACGACGACCGTTACTTCGATGTCGCCGACCAATTGGTGCGGATGGAAGGCGGCAAGGTCGTCGCGCAAAAAAAACCGTTGGCGACCGCCTGAACGATCCACCGCCGACTACGAGAGCCCCGATGAACGATTTGATCGATGATGATGTACTGGCGCTGTTGCTGGCCGATGCCGGTGATCAACCCCAAGGGATAACCACCCGCGCCAACCAGCGCCCGGCGCCGCTGTCTTTCGCCCAGCAGCGGCTGTGGTTTCTCCAGCAACTGTCACCGGACAACGCGGCCTACAACCTGCCCCGTGTCATGCGCATCACCGGCCCCCTGGCGCCCCGGCGGCTGGAAACAGCCCTGAACAAGGTGCTTGAGCGTCACGATATCTTGCGCAGTGCCTTCGTCGAAATCGATGGTTGCGCAATGCAGGTGGTCGATGCGCAGGCAACACTGGTGCTCGGCCATGAAGACCTGTCGGGTTTGTCGGACGAGGCCCGCGCCAACCGGATCGCGCTACGTATCGAGGCCCAGGCCGGCACGCCGTTCGATCTGCGTCAGGCGCCGCTGATGCGGGCGACACTGCTGCAGATTTCGGCCAACGAGCATCTGTTGCTGATGAACATGCACCACATCGTTTCCGATGCCTGGTCCAATGCCATTCTGATGCAAGACCTGACACGGGCCTTTGCCCAGGCCGGCAGCGGCGATACATCACCCTTGCCCCGCCCGGCCATCCAGTACGCCGACTATGCCGCCTGGCAGCGTGGCGAATACCTGCACAGTGCAACCTGCGCCAGCAGCGCCGAATACTGGCAAGAGTATCTGGGGCAAACATTGCCGGCCCTCGATCTGCCGGTGGACTTCCCACGAAATGCCCGGCACAGCCACCCTGCCGGGCAGTATGACTTCAGTGTGCCCGCGCCCCTCGCGCAAGCCCTGAACCGCTTCTGCCAGCAGCAAAAACTGACGCCTTTCGTCGTGACCCTCGGGGCCTGGCAATTGTTATTGAGCCGCTACAGTGGCCAATACGACTTTACCGTCGGCGTACCCAACGCCACCCGCAATCGCAGCGAAACCCAGGATCTGGTCGGCTTTTTCGTCAGCGCCCAGGTGTATCGGACGCGCATTGATCCGCTGCTGTCCTGCGCAGACTTTCTCCAGCGGCTGCGGCGCGAATCGCTGGCGGCGCTGGACCATGCGGATTACCCGCTGGAGTTGAGTTTCGATGCCCTGCAATTGCAGGCCAGCGCACAAGCCAATCCGCTGTTCCAGGTGCTGTTCAACTGGCGGGCCGACAGCGTGGAGCCTGCGCACATCGATCTGGACGGACTGGTGTTGGAGTTTCTTGACGCGGGGTCGGGTCAGGCCAAGTTCGATTTGTCGCTGGACGTCGCGTACTCGCCACACGGCCTGGCGGCGAGCCTGGAATACAGCCGCGACCTCTACACCCCCGAGACCATCGAGCGTCTGGCCGGGCACTGGCAGAATCTGCTACAGGCACTGGTCGATGATCCTGATCGCGCGCTCGGCGAACTGCCGTTGCTGGGCGAGGATGAGCGACAAGTGCAGTTGCAGCAGTGGAACCCGCCCGTGTCGGCCCAACCCGAGGAAGGCGTGCATCAATTGTTCGAACGCCAGGCGCTGGCCACACCGCACGCGGTGGCGCTGATCTGCGACGATCTTCAGCTCAGCTACGCCCAGCTCAACGCCGCCGCCAACGGCCTGGCCCACTCCTTGATTGCACAGGGTGTCGGACCGGAAGTGCTGGTGGGCATTGCCGTGGAGCGTTCGGCGCAGATGATCATCAGCCTGCTGGCGGTGCTCAAGGCCGGCGGCGCTTATGTACCGCTGGACCCCGACTACCCGCGGGAACGCCTGGCCTGGATGATTGAAGACAGTGGCCTGAGCGTGTTGCTGAGCCAGCGTTCGCTGCTTGATCGGCTGCCGTCGTTGCCTGGCGTCCAGCGACTTTGCGTCGACGACATCAATGTCCGGGGGACGCTGCCCGCCCCCAACCCGCCTTGCCGCACTACTGGCAAGAACCTCGCCTATGTGATGTTCACGTCCGGCTCCACCGGTCGCCCCAAAGGGGTCGGCATCACCCAGGCGGCGTTGACCCGTCACGCCCAGGTGGCATTGGCGTTTCTTGGCCTGACCGCACAGGACCGTTCCCTGCAGTTCGCCACGTTCAACTTCGATGCCTTCGTCGAGCAGCTTTACCCGGCGTTGATCTGCGGCGCCTCGGTGGTGCTGCGCGGGCCGGATATCTGGGACAGTGAAACCTGGTACCGCGAACTGCTCGACAAACAGTTCAGCGTCAGCGACCTCACCACCACCTACTGGAACATGCTGGCCAAGGACTTCGCCGCAGCCGGTCAGCGCGACTACGGTGCATTGCGGCAAGTGATCGTCGGTGGCGAAGCCATGCCACCGGAGGGCGTGGCGGCCTGGGGCAAGGCCGGGCTCGGGCACGTGCGGCTGCTGAACACCTACGGGCCGACGGAAACGACGGTCAGCGCCACGGTGCTCGATTGCAGCGACTACGTGACGGGGCATATCGCCCTGCCCAAAAGCATGCCGATCGGCCAACCTCTGGCCGGACGTGCGATTTACCTGCTCGATGCCGGCGGCCAGCCGGTGCCGGTGGGCGTCGTGGGTGAACTGGTGATTGCCGGCGACCTGCTCGCACGGGGTTACTTCAAGCGACCTGAGCTCACGGCCGAGCGCTTCATCCCCGACCCGTTCGATGCTCAGGGCGGCGGCCGTCTCTATCGCACCGGCGATCTGGCGCGCTACCGCGCCGACGGCGTGATCGAGTATGCAGGCCGGTTGGATCACCAGGTGAAGATTCGCGGTTTCCGCATCGAACTCGGGGAAATCGAGTCATGCCTGCTGCAATCGCCCCAGGTCCGTGAGGCGTTGGTGGTTGCCCGGGAAGGCGCGGCGGGTTTGCAGTTGACCGGCTATGTCGTGGCGCAAAGCGACTCGCTGAACGAGCAGCAACACCTCGACCTGCGCGAAACCCTCAAGACTGAACTCAAGGTCAATCTGCCGGACTACATGGTGCCCAGTCATCTGTTGATACTGGCCGCCATGCCGTTGAGTCCCAACGGCAAGCTGGACCGCAAGGCCCTGCCGCTGCCCGACCTCAGCCAGACACAGCGGCCCTTCATGGCGCCCGACACGCCGCTGGAAAAAGCGCTCGCCGAACTTTGGCAAGAAGCGTTGCAGGTCGACCGTGTCAGCCTGGACGACAATTTCTTCGAACTGGGCGGCCACTCGATTCTGGCCATTCAATTCATCTCGACCCTTAACACGCGCCTGGGTATCAAACTGGCGCTGCAACAAATGCTGGCTCACCCCAATGTCCAGGCGCTGGCCAGATTCATCGCCCTGGAACATCAGCAGAATGCGCAGTGCGTGGTCGAACTCAATGCCTCGACCGCGTCGGCACCGCCACTGTTCTGCCTGCACCCCAGCGGCGGTATCGTGTTCTGCTATCAGCCGCTGGCGAAAAAACTCAGCGCCCACGCCCGGACCTTCGGCGTGATGCACAAGGGCTTCGCCGACAAAGACTCGAACCCACAGACCTGGGCCGAGATGATTGCCGACTACAGCGCACAGATCGTCGAAAAACAGCCCCACGGCCCCTATCGATTGATGGGCTGGTCATTGGGTGGCGCGATCGCCATGGACGTCGCCGCTCACCTGGAACGCCAGGCCAAGGAAGTAACCTTCCTCGGCCTCGTCGACACCACCTTGCCCGAACATGACTTGCCCGCGGATCTGCCGCGCAAGCCTCTGGAAGAAGACAACCCGAACCACCTCAGCGCGGAAAACGAACTGCTGGCAGCACTCGAAGTATTCAACCTGATGTTCGCGCATCTGGAACCGGCGGCGGCGAACTTCATCGCCCGGAACCCGACGGCCGACCTCAAGGCCTTCTATCGCTGGGCCAGCGCACAGACGGCGACCGGGGAACAGGAAATGATCGCGACCCTGGAAGGTATCAAGCAGGAGATCATGAACGCCCAAGCCTATGCGATACATGAGCGTCTGGTGGCGGCGTTCGAAGAGTTCTCGCTGCCGCTGCTCAAGGTCCAGGTCAGTTGCTGGTGGTCGCTGTCGCATAAAACCCTGGAGCAGGTGCTGCATTCGGAACAACTGCTCAGGGCCCACAACGTGACAGGCCAATTGCACACCTCGATCCACTCACCGCTGCCACACCGCAGCATGATCTACGCCGAGTCGCTACTCGAGTCGTTTACCGAAGTGTTCCTCGGCTGCCAAGGTGAGTCATGTAGCTGACCTGGCGACGGCAAAAAAAACGCAGAAACCATGGCTTCTGCGTTTTTGTTTGTACTTCAGGTAATCGATCAAAAGATCGCAGCCTCGCGGACTCGGCAGCTGCTACAAGCATTAGCCCGCGCCCCTGGTAAAAGGGCGCGGGCCGGGACATTGACGCTAGTGCAAAGGACTCAGAACTCCGGTGTGTACTTCACGCTGAACATCACGTTGCGTGGATCACCGTAGTTGTTGTTGCCGTTAATCTGGTTGTAGGCCGCTGCGAAGTAGGTCTTGTCAAACAGGTTGTTGGCATTCATCGCCAGCTCGATTTCCGGGGTGAGCTGGTAACCGACTCGGGCATTCCACACGGTATAACCCGGAACGTTGACGGAGTGGTCGAAACCTACCGTGTGGGTTTGTGCGGTAAAGCCCACGCCGGTACTCACACGGCTCCAGTCGCCGCTCAACTGATAATTGCCCCACACACGCAGCATGTGTTTAGGCGTCCACCAGCTGAAGATTTTGCCTTCGTTATCAGGGTCGTCGAGGTATTGGGTGGTGTTGTAGGTGTAGCCGGCAAACAGTTGCAGATTGTCGATCACTTCGCCGCTGATTTCAGCGTCCAGACCCTGGCTGCGCACTTTGCCCGATGCCGTCGAGCAATACCAACCGTCGCAGGTTTGCGCACCCTGCGTATCGAGAACGGCACGGTTTTCCTGGTCGTAACGGAACAGGGCCACGGATGTATTGATCCGGCCATCCATCAACTCGCCCTTGAGACCCACCTCGTAGTTACTGCCGACAATCGGTTTAAGTACCGAGCCGGCGGTATCGCGTTCAGTTTGCGGTGTATATACGTCGGTGTAACTGGCGTAGACCGCCCATTCACGGCTCAGGTCATAAATGATGCCGGCGTAGGGCGTGACTTCCCCGGTTTCGGTGGCGGTGCTTTTTGGATCGTCTGTAATGCCGGTCGCGGTCTGGGTCGAAGACTTGTAATTGTAGTCGTACCAACTGACCCGCGAGCCGAGCACCAGGGTCAAGTCTTCAACAGGCTTGACCCGCCAGCTGCCGTACAGGCCTTTCTGGCGGATGTCGTATTGGCTGGGAGTCCCACGACCACCGGGGCTATTGATCAAGCCTTCGTAGCTGATCTGCGGACGGTCGTGATCAATGTCGAAGATATTGTCGGAGCTGTCATTGAAGGTTCGGGCGTATTTGTCGTCCGAGGTGTATTTGGAATAGTTGCCGCCCACCATGATTTCCTGCTGCATGGACAAGGCTTCGAACTTGCCGGTGAGGTTCATGTCCAGAGCGACTTTGGTGGAGTCCATGTCCGTCACGAAGTCAGCGTATTGCACGCCGCTGCCATCGGGATTGATGCCATCGCCGGAGGATTGCACCCGCTGGTTCTTCGCCTTGTTGGTTTCCGTCATGCGCACGGCGCCGACCTTGAAGGCCCAGTCGTCGTTGAAACGGTGTTCCAGATCGGTGTAGAGCGTGGTGACGTCGATATCCGAATGGTTCCACTTCGCCCCGGTGTACGTGCTGCGCGGCAGGTCGATGGGTTTACTGTCGGAGTAACGCGGGAAGCCGCGGACATTCGAGCGCGATTCGCCGTCGGACTGGCTGACCGCCACGCCCACGGTAGTGGCTTCGCTCAGATCGAAGTCCAGCGCGCCGTACAGCGAGGTGGTCTTGTACCATTCGGAATCAACGAACGTGTGGGTGTCGTCCTGGTCGACAAGGAAACGTCCACGGATGGTGCCGTTCTGGTTCAACGGCCCACCGGCGTCCAGTTGCAGACCGTAGTGATCCCAGGAGCCGGCCTTGCCGGTCAGGGTCACGGTCGGTGTGGCCTGACCGCGCTTGCGCACCAGGTTGACCGCGCCACCCGGGCTGCCGGTGCCTTGCAGCAAGCCCGACGCACCGCGCAGCACTTCCATGCGGTCGAAGAAAATCAAGTCCTGCGTGGCCCAGTTGCCCAGCGCGTAAGTGTTGCGCGGGATCGGCACACCGTCGTACTGCCAGTCATCGATCTGGAAACCGCGCGAAGAGAGGATCAAACCTCTGCCAACGCCTTGGGCACCGACCAGTCCGGTGGTCTTGTTGGCCGCGTCCTTGAGATCGACGATATCCTGATCATCCATTTGCTTGCGGGTCATCACCGTGACCGACTGCGGGATTTCCTTGAGGGTGTGGGTGCCCTTGCCGATGGTCACGGCATTCGAGGTGTAGGAATTCGAACCTTCGGTGGTCGCGCCCACCTGTTGCGCGTTGATGGTGGTGGCGCCCAGTTCCAGACCCTCGGTCGAACTGCCGCGTACCAGCATCAGCGTGTTGCCTTCAAAGCTGTAGTGCACGCCCGTGCCCTTGAGCAATTGGGCAATCGCCGCTTCGCTGCTCAACTTGCCGCTGACGCGTGTGCTGCGCAGGCCGGCCATGTCATCGGCGTTGTAGATCACCTGCTGATTGGTCTGCGTGCCAAACGCCTGCAGCGCCTGAGGCAAAGGCTGGGCAGGAATGTTGAGGGTGAAGTCTTCGGCGTGGACCTGCGCGCTGAGCGGCAGCAGGCAAGCCATGCCCAGACCGGCCAACGAGCGACGCGAGCACAGGGTTCTGGCAATGACCAAGGCCTTGAACAGAGGTTTCAACTCATGAATTGCTGACATCGTGCTCTCTATTTTTAATTGAAATGGATAGGATCCATGGGCAACCGAGTGCCCTGCCGCTGCCTGGACCTGTGAACCGCCTGGATCGGCTGCCATCTCGGGCAACACGTCGCAAGTCGATGACCGGCCCCTCCCCGGGCTCGATCGTTTGTCCGGGCAGCGGTAAAAATGTGTACGGCTGGGAAAAACTGAACCCTGTGGCTACCCTGCCCGGCTCGATTTATCTGCTTACGTAAGTAAGACGCAGCACCGTGCAAAAACCGGAATGAGTTTATTTATCATTTGCGCAAAAATTCAAAAAAAAGGCCGACGCATTGGGCGTCGGCCTTTTTTTTCTGCTACTTCAACCGTTTTGTGCAGCCTTGGCGTTTTGCAGTTGCCGGGCTTTTTCGGTGAGCAACGCTTTTTCTTCGGGGCTCATGTTGTCCAGACGCAGCCTCGCCTGGGCCATCTTCTCCAACTGACCCGGACTGCTTTCCCGGGAGCGCAACGCCGCCGCCAGACCCGCCACGGTCGGATGGTCAAACACCACGCCCGGCTGGATTTCGCACTGCAACAACTTGCGAATGCCGGCCACCAGTTTGATCACCAGCAAGGAATGCCCCCCGGCGGCGAAAAAGTCCCGGTCGATGCCCAGACGCTCACCCCCCAGCAACTGCGCCATGCGCGTCACCAGCAATTGCTCAAGAGCATCGCGGGGCTGCATGCCTCCATCGTCAGCCGAGGTGGACGCGAGTTGTTGCAAGGCCTTGCGGTCAACCTTGCCGTTGGCCAGTCGCGGGAAGCTGTCGATCAACTGCAAGTGCTGCGGCAGCATCACACTGGGCAGGCGCAACGCCAGTTCGTCGCGAACGGCATCGAGCAAAGTCGCCGAAGGCGCCTGATGCGGCACGATGAAAGCGAGCATCCCGTCTTGCGCGGACGGCCCCGGCAACACCAGTGCTTGCGCGACCTGTGGCAAACGCAGTAACTCGGCTTCGATCTCTGCCAGTTCGATGCGAAAACCCCGCACCTTGATTTGCTGATCGCGCCGACCGTGCAACGCAATCGACAGATCCGGGCGATAACGGGCCAGGTCGCCGGTGCGGTACAGGCGCTCCTGCGGATTGAACGGGCTCTGGATAAACACTTGCGAATCGGCCTCGACATTCACGTAGCCGCGACACAACTGCGCGCCGCCGAGGTACAACTCGCCCAGCAAACCGACCGGCGCCAGTTGCAGGTTATCGTCGAGTACAAACACCTGATTGTTGCCCAACACCCGGGACAGAACGCCGGCGTCAGGCACCGCCGCCTCCAGATCCAGCGGATGAACCAGCACGCCGACGGTGGCCTCGGTCGGGCCGTAGTGATTGAACACCCGGCAATCACTGCGCAAACCGGCGATCCGTTGCACCAATGCCTGGGCAATCGGCTCGCCGCCCAGCACCAGCGTGCGTGGCAGTTGCGCGCGTTCGCTGTCGAGCAGCGCAGCCAGGTGCGACGGAACGATCTTCAGGCAATCGATGGCTTGCCGTTGCAGGAAATCGGCAAACAAATTGCCGTCCTGCATCTGCTCATCGCTGGCCACATGCAGCGAGGCGCCGTTGAACAAGGCGCCGAACAGCGCCGTGTTGCCCAGGTCCGCCGCCACCGTGGAAGTGAAGCCGAACTGCTGGCATTGATCCAGCCCCAGAGCCTGGCTGACGTGAGCGGTGTAATTGAGCAATTGCCGGTGCTCGATGACCACGCCTTTCGGCATACCGGTGGAGCCGGAGGTGAACAGCACGTACGCGGCCTGATCGCCCTGTGTGTCGAGGCTGATGGCCGACGTGCTCGCCGGGGCCGATTGCAGCACCCGGTCCACGGTCGCCAGAGGCAACGGATAATCGTGCCATTGCGCGATGTGCCCGGCGTCGACCAGCAACAACGCAGCGCCGGCCTGTTCCAGCATCAATGCTTGACGGGCTTGCGGCCATTGCGGGTCCAGCGGCAGGTACGCCGCGCCGATGCGCCACGCCGCGAGCATGGCGATCACCAGCTCCGCCGAGCGTGGCAAGGCCAGCGCGACGATAGCTCCCGGCGCCATGCCCTGGGCTTTCAATGCCTGGGCCAACACCTCGACCTTCGCCTGCAACTGCCCGTAACTCAGGCGTCGATCGCCGTCAGTCAGGGCGATGGCTTGCGGCGTGGTCCGGGCCCAGTCGGCAATGCGCTGCGGCAAGAACCGGTTATCGACCAGTGCTCGCGCTGGCGGGTTGATCGACAGCAAGCGCTGTTGTTCGGCGGCTTCCAACACGTTCAGTTGACCGAGTTCGGCTTGAAGATTGGCAACGATGTTTTCGAGCAATACGCGCAACTGCGCCAGCAACCCTTCCATCGCCTGGACCGAGTAGCGGGACGGGTTGTAATGCAGGTGGAACGCGTGGGCGTTGCCCGCCTCGTCCGTTTCCAGTTCAAGCATTAATTCAAACAGTGCTTCGCGCACTGTCGAACGCGGAGTCCATTGCAAATCAGCGGACGTCGCGGCTTGCGTGGCCCGGCAAACAGCAAAACCATACGCCGGGCGAGCCGCCGTCGACGCCAGTTCAGGCGACCAGTATTCCTGCCACGTCCGGTGCTCATCCAGACGCGCCGCCAACTCCGCCACCCAGGTGCTGAACGCAGCATTCGCCGTCAGTGACAGGTTCAGCGGCAGGGTTTTCTCGAACACGCCCACGGCATCGCTGAAGTATTCGTAATCTTCGCGACTGTCATGCCACACACCGACCAGCACCTGTTGATGCCCGCTGAGTCGACCCAGCAACAGCCACCAGGCCGCTTGCAGCACCACACTCGGCGATTGCTCCAGCGACCCGGCCACTTGCTGCAAACCGCTGCGCAGTGCCGGATCGAGCGTGAGCGCCAGCAATTCAGTGGTCGACGACAATCCAGGATTCCCGTTGCGATAGGCCAGCCACGGAGTACTCAAATCGGGATCGGCGCCTTGCAGGTGTTCCTGCCAGTAAGTACGTGCATCGGCCGCGTCTTCGTCGAGCACCACTTCACTGCGCCATTCCAGGTACTGGGTGAATTCACCGGTCTCTTCATCGTCCGCCGCCGACTGTTGCCCATAGGCCCGCACCAATTGCCGATACAGCAACCGCACGCCGCTTTCATCGAGGCTGTACCGGGCCAGGCCCAATACCAATTTCCATTGATCATCGGCCAGGCGATAGAGCACCGCTTGCGCGCCCTCGAACTCACCGACGACAAAAGAACGTTCCGCCCATTCGGTGAGCTGAGCCTGAATACCGGCCGGGGTATCGACCCGCGCCTGCACGCTCAGCGGGAAGTGCTCCGCCCCCCCGATGAACTGCCGGACACCATGGAAACCCGGCGCCTTGCCCAGCCGCGCGACCAGCATTGGCTGTTGCGCCAGCACCCGATCCAGTGCGTTTTGCACCTGCTGCGGATCGAGGGCGCCGCTGATCTCGATCTCCAGGAAATGCAGCGCATCGCCACAGGCCGGGGCCTTGGGCAACTGCTCCAGCAACCGTTGCTGTTCAGGCGTCAAGGCGTAACCCAGGTCCTGCTGGTCCATCGATACCTCGTTCATGCTCCGGTTTCCTCGGTGTTCATTACGCGTTCAAGGGCACTGCGGTCGAACATGTCGCCCATGGCCACGACAATCTTGCGCGGGCCTTCGAACGGATCACGGGCGTGGGCCACCAGCATGTTGTCGAGCAGGATGGCGTCGCCTTTTTGCCAGTTGAAACGCACTGCGCATTCTTCATACAAGTCACCGATGCGTTGCATCACTTCGTCTTCGATCGGCGTGCCGTCGCCGTAGAACACATGGCGCGGCATGCGGTCCAGGCCGAACATCGACAACAGGTCTTCCCGCACGTCCGGCTCCAGCCAATAGATGTGATGCAGTTGCACCTGGTTGAAGAACGATTTGGCGCCGGTCACCGGGTGACGAATGATGGCCGGGCCTGGGGTGCGGGTTTGCAATTCGTTGTTGTCGAGCCAGCGCCATTCGATGCCACCGGCCCGGCAACGGGCCTCGACTTCGGCACGGTCTTGAGTCTTGAAGAAATGCTGCCAGGACACGTCGAGGTTGTCGGTGAATGTGCGCACGTAGAGCAAGCCCTTGTCTTCGAACTTTTCACGCAGGTCCGCCGGCAGTTTTTCGTACATCAACCGGCAATCGACCACCGGAGTCGCACCGCCAATGGGCGCGGCTTGCTCGCAATAGAACATCTGCTTGCGCGGCCAGCGGTCCTGATGGGAGCTCTCGTTGTGGAACAGGATCATCTTGCGTTCCGGGTACGGCGTGGAGCGGTAGGTGTTCTTGCCGCCCTCTTTCTTCGGCAGATCGCCGTAATGGCCGTAAAGCCCTGGCTGGATCGCTTCGGCAAACGCCTCGAAGCCCTGAATGCCATCCAGCTCAAAACCACGGAACAGAATCCCGGCATGCTTGACGAGTTTTTCTTCGATCAGCGGCCGGTTGTTGTTGATCCACTCGATCAAGTCCAAATGCGGCTCGTTCGGTTCCAGCAGCAGCGGGAACGGCTGTGGCGCGGCGATCAGCGATTCGCGTATCGGTGCCGGTCGGGCCTTGGCCGCCGGGGCGGCACCGCGCTTGAGGAACTTGCCGAGTTTGTCGGCCTTGGGTCCGGGGACGGCAGGCTTGGCGGCCACCGCTAAATTGTCGACTGGCATGCTGATAGCTCCCAATAGAATGTCCTGATCAGCGACGATCTGTTCCAACAGGGCTATCCAGGCCTTCACCAGGTGCTGAATGCGCTCGTGTCCGAACAAGGTTGTGGCGAATTGCCAAGTACCCAGCAATTGCCCTGCTTCATCGTCAACGAACAACGCCATGTCGAATTTAGAATGGGTCTCCAGCGCCGGCAGCGATTCCACGCTCAAACCGCCCATGGCCTGGGTGCGGCCCGGCAGGTTGTTCATCACGAACAACACCTGCACCAACGGGTTCATGCCCTTGTGCCGCGGCACGTCCGAGGCGTCGACGATCATGTCGAACGGCAGGTCCTGATGCTCCATGGCACCGAGCAGGGATTCCTGGGTCTGGCCCAGGAATCGGGCGAACGGCGTGGCGGCGTCGAACTGCGAACGCAATGGCAAGACGTTGACGAAGAAGCCGATCAACCGCTCAAGCTCCGGCTGTTCACGCCCGGCCACGTCGGCACCGACCAACACATCCGCAACGCCGCTGACCTGGTGCAACAACACCTGGAACGACGCCAGCAGCGTGCTGTACAGCGTGACGCCCGCGTCCATGGACAACTTGCGCAAGGCCGTGCTGAGTGGCGTGGTGAGCTGGAACTGCACCGCGTCACCCGCATAGGACGGTGTCAAACCACGGGGGTTGTCCGATGGCAACTTCAGTTGCCCGTCATAGCCTGCGAGCCGCGCTTTCCAGTACTCGGCCTGACGCGCCAGCACGCCTTGCTGCTCCAGTGCCTGCTGCCACAGCGCGAAGTCGGAATACTGCACGTCCAGCGCCGGCAACGGGGTCAGGTCACCGGCCTTGATGCGGTGGTAAATCTGCACCAGTTCGTTGACCAGCAAGCCCATCGACCAGCCGTCGGAAATGATGTGGTGCATCGCATAAAGCATCACATGCTCGGTCGGCCCCAGGTGCAGGATCCGTCCACGCAACAGCGGTGCGTGTTCCATATCAATCGGCGTGCGCGCGTTTTCCAGTGCCGCTTGTGCCACCCGCTCTTCCTGGGCACTGCGGGACAGACCGGACAAATCGATCACCGGGAAATCCAGTTCAACCTGCTCGGCGATCACGGCAATCGGGTCACCTTCATCGTCCTGGGTATACGCGGTGCGCAGCACTTCATGGCGGCGCACCACCTCGGCGAAACTGCTGATCAGCCGTTCCACCGACAACTCACCGCGCAAACGCAAGGCCATCGGCATGCCATAGGCCGCGGTGCCGCCGGACAATTGCTCGGCAATCCACAAGCGGCGCTGCACCAGCGACAACGGTGCGCTGTGCCGGGTGCCATGGGCCTTGAGCACCACACCGTGGCCGTTCGGCTCAGCTGTGCCCTGCTGCTGCGCGATCCACGCCGCCAGGTCCTTGAGTCGCGGATGGCTGAACAGGTCACGCAGGCTCAACGTACAGGCCGTGAGTTTGCGCAGGCGCGACACCGCTTGCGTCGCGAGCAGGGAATGCCCGCCCAGTTCGAAAAAGTGATCGTCGCGGCCGACCTGTTCCAGTTCCAGCACGTCCTGCCAGACCGTAGCGATCTGCTGTTCCAATGCACCTTCAGGCGCGACAAAGTCCAACGCCGCCAGACGGGCATCGACGCCCGGCAAGGCCTTGCGATCGATCTTGCCATTCGGGCTCAGGGGCAGGCCTTCGAGGAACAACACATGGGCCGGAACCATGTATTCCGGCAGGCTGGCCTTCAGGCGTGCCTTGATGTCATCGCGCAACGCCGCCAGCGTGGATGAATCGGCACTGACGTGCGCCGGATCGTCGAACACCACGTACGCCACCAATTGCTGACCGATGGCACCCGGTTGCGCCACCACCAGTGCCTGACGCACCGCAGGAACCTTCAGCAGATGGGTTTCAATTTCACCGAGCTCGATGCGCAAACCACGAATCTTCACTTGATGATCGACCCGCCCGACGTACTCCATCACGCCGTCGGCGCGATAACGCGCGAGGTCGCCGGTGCGGTACACGCGGCCACCGCCCAGTGGATCGAACGGGTCGGGAATGAAGCGCTCGGCGGTCAATTCCGGGCGCCGGAAGTAGCCCCGTGCGAGCAGCTCACCGCCAATCACCAGTTCACCGACCACACCCACCGGCGCCGGTTGGCCCTGGGTGTCGAGCACATGAATCCCCCGGCCGCCCAACGCCCGGCCAATCGGCATGGTCACCGGCAACGAGCTGCGGCCGGACACGTAGTCGCTGCAATCGAGCACCGTGGCGCTGACCGTCGCTTCGGTCGGGCCGTAGGTGTTCAGCAGGCGCACATGGCCCAGCCCGGCCTGGCCCCAGGCGGCAACACCTTCCGGCGGCATGGCTTCGCCACCGACGATCACCTGGCGCAACGCGCCATAGTCACGATGACCCGCCGCCGCGAGGTCCTTGGCCAACATATTCCAGTAGGCAGTGGTCAGGTCGCTGATGCTGAACTGCTTGTCGAGCAATTCGCGATACCAGGTCTCGCTGTCCCAGATGTCCGGCCCGCGCAGCACCACCGAGGCACCGCAAATCAGCGCCGGGTAAAGCTGCTCGACAAAGGCATCGAAGTTGAACGTGGCGAATTGCAGCGAGCGGTCCTGCGGCGTGAGGCCGAGGAAATCCAGGGCCACCCGGGCATGACGGGTCAGCGCCGAGTGGGTGATGCCGACCCCTTTCGGGCGCCCGGTGGAGCCCGAGGTGAACATCACATACGCCAGGTTTGGCGGGCCGCTGCGCTCCGGCAGATTGTCGGCCTGGGTCGGGTAATCCAGTTGATCCAGGCTCAGGACGGTCACGTCCGCAGCTTCTGGCAACGCCGCCGCGAGGTGACTTTGGGTCAACAACACACGCAGACCGCTGTCCTCGATCATCGCACCCAGTCGCTCGGCCGGGTATTCCGGGTCCAACGGCACGTAGGCGCCCCCGGCCTTGAGCACCGCCAGCAGGCTGATAATCATCTGCGTCGAACGCTCGACCGCAATGCCCACCAGCACTTCGGGGCCGACGCCATGTTGCAGCAGCACGCGGGCCAATTGGTTGGCCTGGGCATTGAGCTGGGCATAGCTCAGGCGTTGCTCGTCGAAAATCAGCGCCAGCGCTTGCGGTGTGCGCTCGGCTTGCAGTTCAAACAAGCGCTGCACGCACACGTTATCGACCGGCAGCGCCAGCGGCTCGCGCACAGCGGTCGAGACCAGGGCCAGATCGCCCACGGCACTGGCTGCAGGTGCCTCGACCATCTGCAACAGCAGGTGCGCGAGATGCCCGGCCAGTTGTTCAATCGCGGCGTCATCGAACTGCTGACGATCGAAACTCAGTTGAAACGACAACTCGGCGCCGAGGTTGACCGCCAGGGTCAACGGGTAATTGGTTTGCTCGAAGTTACCCACTTCACCGAAGCGCAGATCTCGCGGTGCGCCCTGTTGCAGGGCTTCGGAGATCGGGTAGTTCTCGAACACCAGAATGTTGTCGAACAGGGCTTCGCCGCCCTGCCCGGCCCAACGCTGGATGTCGAACAGCGCGGTGTGTTCTTGCTCACGCAAGGCCAGGTTCTGCGCCTGCACCTGTTGCAGCCACTGCGCCAGCGGCTGTTCGGCCCGTGGGCTGGCGACCACCGGCAAGGTGTTGATGAACAGACCGATCTGCTGTTCGACCCCGGTCAGTTGCGCCGGACGTCCGGACACCGTGGCGCCGAAGCTGACCGTGTCCAGCCCGGTATAGCGTTGCAACAGCAACAGCCAGGCTGCTTGCACCAGGGTGTTGAGGGTGACTTTCTGTTCCCGTGCAAACGTATTGAGCCCGGCGGTCTGCGCCTGGTCCAACGTCAGATAGTGCTCGCCTTGAGCGGTGTTGGCCGCATCGCTGCCGGTCCACACCAGCGCCTTGGCCAACCGGGTCGGCTCATCGAACGCGGCCAACTGGCCCTTCCAGAAACCTTCGGTGACCTGCGCGTCCTGTTGCGTCAGCCATTCGATGTAATCGCGATAACGCCCCGCCGTGTTCGCCGGCACCTGGCCGCTGTAGCGTTGCAGCACTTCCCCTAGCAGCTGCGAATTGCTCCAGCCGTCCATCAAGATGTGATGGCTGGTGTAGATCAGGTGAAAACGCGCGGCGTCGAGACGCACCACCGTCAGGTTCAGCAACGGTGCGGCGGCAAGGTCAAAACCCTGCTGGCGCTGCGCGGCCGCCAGTTCGCTGAGCGCCAGGGCCACATCGCTCCGGGCGCGCCAGTCATGGAAGGTGAACGGCACGGCCAGTTGCTTGTGAATCACCTGCAACGGACGCTTGAACTCACCGTCCCAGACAAAACTGCTGCGCAGCACATCGTGGGCATCCAGCGCCGCTTGCCAGGCCTCGCGGAAACGCTCGACCTGCAACCCCTCAACGTCCACGCACAGCTGATTGATGTAATCGCCGGCCTGCTGCTCGTAGAGGGTGTGGAACAACATGCCTTGCTGCATCGGTGACAACGGGTAAATGTCTTCGACCTGGCGTGGCGCCACGGGCAACCCATCGAGCTGGCGTTGCGTCAACCCGGCCAACGGGAAGTCCGACGGTGTCAGCCCCTGGTGCCGAGCCTCACAGCAGTGCTCGATCAAGCGCCCCAGTTCCCGCGCATAAGCCTGCGCCAATCGGGCGATGGTCGACTGATCGAACATTTGCCCGCTGAATGTCCAGCCGATACTCAACTCGCCGCCGTACACCCGGCCATTGAGGGTCAGCCAGTTGTCCAGAGGCGCCAGCGGACTTTGCTCCGCGCCCGCCGATTCGCTGGCCGGGGTGAACAGTGCGCCGGCCTCGTCGCCGAATCCGGCATCGAACTGGCCCAGGTAGTTGAAGGTAATGCGTGGCACGGGCAAGGCTTGCAGCGCATGCCGGGTACTGTCATTGCCCAGATAGCGCAGCGCGCCAAAGCCCAGGCCTTTATCGGGGATCGCCCGCAGTTGTTCCTTGATCGTTTTGATCGAGTCCTGCGGCGTGCTCGCCGGGGTCAGCCGAACCGGGAACAGACTGGTGAACCAACCCACGCTGCGGCTCAAATCGAGTTCGTCGAACAGCGCTTCGCGACCGTGGCCTTCGAGCTGGATCAGGGTCGAGGCTTCACCCGTCCAGTCCGCAATCACCCGCGCCAGCGCCGTCAGTAACAGATCGTTGACCTGTGTGCGATAGGCCGCCGGTGCCTCCTGCAACAGCTGGCGGGTCTGCTCTTTGTCCAGACGGGTGTGCACATGCAAGGCGTGGCGGTTGTGCAACTCGCCCTGGGGTCGATCGCAGGGCAAGTCATTGCGTGAATCCTGCAATTGCCCTTGCCAGAACGTCAGCTGAGCCTGCATCGCCGGGCTGTCGGCATGTTGTTGCAAGCGTCGCGCCCAGGCCTGGGTGGCGCTGGTCTTGGCCGGCAATGTGAGCGTTTGGTCCGCCTGCAACTGCTCGCAGGCCTGTTGCAGGTCTTCGAGCAGAATGCGCCAGGACACGCCGTCGACCACCAGGTGATGGATCACCAGCAACAGTCGCTGACTGCCATCGGCCATGTTCGCCAGCACCGCGCGCAGCAAATTACCGCTCGCCAGTTCGAGGCTGCGCTGTGCCTGTTCGCCCAATTGTTCGAGTGCCTCGGCATCGGCGACCTCGGCGGTCCACAGCAGCGGCGACTGTTGCCAGAGCGTCTGCTGCTCGGCCAGGGAACGATGCTGCGCGGTCCAGCTGTCGCCCTGACGGGTGAAGGCCAGGCGCAACGCGTCGTGATGGCTGACCAGCGCCTGCAACGCACGCTCCAGGTGTCGGGCGTGCAGCGGTTTGGCGGACTTGAGCAGCACCGACTGGTTCCAGTGGTGCGGCTCGGCCATCTCGCGTTCAAAGAACAACTGCTGGAATGGCAGCAACGGCGTGTCGCCAGTGACCGGGCCCTGGTCGATGCTCAAGCCGCTGTCGCCGACGGTCGCCACCGCCGCGAGGCTTTGTATGTTCTGGTGCAGGAACAGGTCTTTGGGACTGAAATGAATCCCCGCCTGGCGCGCCCGGCTGACCACCTGGATCGAGATGATCGAATCGCCGCCCAGCTCGAAGAAGTTGTCGCTGATCCCCACCTGCGGCCGCCCCAGCACGCTTTGCCAGATCGCCACCAGCGCCTGCTCGGTGGCGCTGATCGGGGCGACGTAAGCCTTGCTGCTGGCCGTGGTGTCAGCCTTGGGCAACGCCTTGCGTTCCAGTTTGCCGTTAGGGCTGACCGGCATTTTTTCCAGCCACAGCCAATGCTGCGGGACCATGTAGTCCGGCAATGTCTGGCTCAGGTGTTCCTTGAGGCTACGCTGCAAAGCACTGCGAACGTCATCGTCGGCGTGCAGCAATGCACCGCGCGCTGGCACCACATACGCCACCAACAGCGTGCCGTCCTGGGCGATCACCACCGTTTCACGGACTTCGTCGTGTTCGGCCAGGCGCGCTTCGATCTCGCCCAACTCAATGCGCAGGCCGCGGATTTTCACCTGATGGTCCATGCGCCCGGCGTATTCGATCACCCCGTCGGCGCGATAACGCGCCAGGTCGCCGGTGCGGTACAGGCGCTGGCCGTCACCGAACGGGCTGGTCGCGAATCGCTCCGCCGTCAGCGAAGGGCGACGGTGATAACCCCGGGCCAGGCCTTCGCCGCCCAAGTACAACTCGCCGATCACACCCACCGGTACCGGCGACAACTCGTGATCGAGAATGTAAGTGCCCAGGTTGGCGATCGGCTGGCCGATTGGCACGCTGTCGCGCCCTTCCTCGATGCACGTCCAGTGCGTGACGTCGATGGCCGCTTCGGTCGGGCCGTAGAGGTTGTACAGCCCGGCGTTGGGCAGCTTGGCAAACACTTGCTGCTGCGCATCCACTTGCAGGGCTTCGCCACTGCACACGATCCGGGTCAGGCTGGTGCACTCGCCCACCGAAGGGTCCTGCAGGAACGCCTGCAACATCGAAGGCACGAAGTGCAGCGTGGTGATGCGTTGCGCGGTGATCAACTCGATCAACTGCGCCGGATCACGATGAATGCCCGGCGCGGCCACTACCAGTGTCGAGCCGGCCAACAGCGGCCAGAAGAACTCCCAGACCGACACGTCGAAACTGAACGGCGTTTTTTGCAGCACGCTGTCCGTGGCGTCGAGCCGATAGGCCTGTTGCATCCAGCACAGGCGATTGACCAGCGCCGAATGACGGTTGCCCGCGCCTTTCGGTTTACCGGTGGAACCCGAGGTGTAGATCACATAGGCAAGGTTTTCGCCGTCGAGGTCAATGCCAGGGTTGGCATCGCTGCGGCCTTCCAGCCAGTCGCCGTCCTGATCCAGCACCAGGCTGCGAATGCCTGTCGGGATCGGCAATTGCTCAAGCAAGTGGCTCTGGGTCAGCAACAGCTGAATGCCACTGTCTTCAAACATGTAGGCCAAACGTTCCTGCGGGTATTGCGGGTCCAGCGGCAAATAAGCACCGCCGGCCTTGAGAATCGCCAGCAAGCCCACGACCATTTCCACCGACCGCTCGACCGCGATGCCCACCAGCACATCCGGGCCGACGCCCTGCTCGATCAGCGCGTGCGCCAATTGGTTGGCTCGAGCATTGAGTTCGGCGTAGCTCAGGCGTTGCTCGGCAAACACCAGCGCACACGCCTGCGGGGTTTTACCGACCTGTTCTTCGATCAGCGCCTGCACGCTGCGATGCAACGGGTAGTCGACAGCGGTGGCGTTCCAGTCGACGACCGTCAGTTGACGCTCCCGGTCATCGAGCAATGGCAATTGCCCCACCGGACGGTGAATGTCCTCGACCAGGCCTTGCAACAGATTCAGCCAGTGCCGGCCCATGCGCTCGATGGTCGATGGCTCGAACAAATCAGTGGCGTAGGTCAGCGACGCGTGCAGGCCTTGCGGGTTATCACTGGTGTCCAGGGTCAGGTCGAACTGCGCGGTGCGGTGTTCCCAACTGAGATTGGCAAGCTCGATGCCCGGCAAGGATTCGGCCAGCGTTGAGGTCGCTTCGCTGCGATGGTTGAACATTGCCTGGAACAGCGGGCTATGGCTCAGGTTGCGTTGCGGTTGCAGCGCATCGACCAGTTGCTCGAACGGCAGGTCCTGATGCATCTGCGCCGCCATGGCGGTCTGCTTCACCTGTTGCAGCAGTTGAGCGCCCGTCAGTTGGCCGTCGAACTCGGTACGCAGCACCTGGGTGTTGACGAAGAAACCGATCAGCCGCTCGGTTTCCAGCCGATTACGGTTGGCAATCGGCACGCCGACGCGGATATCCGCCTGGCCGCTGTAGCGATGCAGCAAGGTCTGGAACGAACCGAGCAACAGCATGAACAGCGTGACGTTTTCGCGCAGGGCCAGCGCCTTCAGGGCATTGCTCAGGGATTCGTCGAGGGTGATCGGCAGACGCGCCCCGCGAAAACTTTGCTGCGCCGGACGCGGATGATCCAGTGGCAGCTCCAGCAGCGGCTGTTCGCTGCCGAGTTTTTCGCGCCAGTAGGCCAATTGCCGGTCCCGCTCGCCGGCGGCCATCCATTGACGCTGCCACACCGCGTAGTCGGTGTACTGCACCGGCAATGGTGGCAGTGCGGCCGGCCGGCCCTGGCTGATCGCCGCATACAGGTCCATCAAATCATCGATCATCACCTGCAACGACCAGGCGTCGGAGACGATGTGGTGCAGGGTCAGAATCAGCACGTGATCCTGCTCGCCCACCTGCAGCAGAACGAAACGCACCAACGAGCCGTCGAGCACATCGAACGGGCGTTGCGTCTCCTGTTCGACGAAGGCCTTGATGCTGGCCTCATCGCTGACGGCCAGCCGTTGCTCGACAAAGCTCACGCGACCTTGCGGGCGGATCACCTGCCAGGTGCGGCCATCTTCCTCGATGAACGCCGTGCGCAGGCTTTCGTGGCGCTCCACCAGTGCCTGGAAGCTCAGTTGCAGTGCGCTTTTGTCCAACTCGCCGCGCATCCGCAGAGCGGTCGGAATGTTGTAGGCGGCGCTGTCGGGGTCCATTTGCCACAGGAACCATTGACGCTCCTGAGCAAAGGACAGCGCCAGCGGTTGGTCACGGTCGACCCGGGTCATCGGCGGTGACTGCTCGCCCGGTTCGGCGCCCAGTGCCTGGACGAAATCCTCCAGGGTGCTGTGCTCGAACAAGCTGCGCAACGGCACCTGGATGTCCAGCACCCGCCGCACCCGTGACACCACTTGGGTCACCAGCAGGGAGTGCCCGCCCAGCTCGAAGAAGTTGTCGGTCAGGCCCACGCGGTCCAGTTTCAGCACGTCCTGCCAGATCGCGGCGACTTGCCGTTGCCGTTCGCTCTGCGGCGCGACATAACGCGTCTGCAACTGGCTGGCGTCCACCGCCGGCAACGCCTTGCGATTGAGCTTGCCATTGGGCGTCAGCGGCAGGCTGGCGAGGAACAGCACATGCGCCGGGACCATGAATTCCGGCAGGCACTCCTTGAGCCGCGCCTTGAGTTCATCGCGCAGACGCAGTTGATCATCGGCGGCATCGAGGTCCAGTTGTGGCGCGACCACATAGGCCACCAGTTGCTGGCTGCCCACGGCTTCCTGCGCCAGCACCGCCACTTCGCGGACCGCTGGCTGCTCCAGCAGACGCGCTTCGATTTCACCCAGTTCGATGCGGAAACCGCGGATCTTCACTTGGTGGTCGATGCGCCCCATGTATTCGAGCACGCCGTCGTGCCGATGGCGCGCCAGGTCGCCGGTGCGGTACAGCCGCGCGCCGTTGCCGAACGGGTCGGGCAGGAAGCGCTCGGCGGTCATCGCCGCACGGTCGTGATACCCACGGGCCAGGCCGTCGCCACCGATCAGCAATTCACCAATCGAGCCTGCGGGGTTTGGCGCCAGATCGTCACCCAAAATGTACAGCATGGTGTTGGCAATCGGTTTGCCGAGGTACGGCTGGCGCTGCTCGCGGGTCAGTTGCCAGGCCGCTGACCAGATGGTGGTTTCAGTCGGGCCATAAAGGTTCCAGACCTGCCCCGCCAGGCCAAGCATGCGCTGGGCCAGGTCATCAGCCAGCGCTTCGCCGCCGCAGAGGAATTTACAGCCCTGGAGGATGGGCGCCTGTTCGTGGTCGAGCAACATACGCCAGGTCGACGGCGTGGCTTGCACCACGGTGACTTCCTGTTGCCGGATCATCTCCAGCAACGCTTGCGGATCCTGGGCGGTTTGCTTGTCCACCAGCACCACACGGGCACCGCTGAGCAGCGGGCCGTAGATTTCCAGGCCGAAAATATCGAACGAGAACGTGGTCAGCGACAGCATGCGGTCCTGGGCCTCGATGCCCGGCGCCTTGACCATGCTCACCACGAAGTTCACCAGCGCCTGATGGCGCACCATTACCCCTTTGGGTTTGCCGGTGGAACCGGAGGTGTAAATCGCATACGCGAGGTGTTCACCGCTGATCGATACCTGCGGATCGGCTTCGCTGTAAGCGCGAGCGTGCTCGCCTTGCGGGTCGAGCAACAGGGTCTGCACGCCAGCCGGAATCGGTAGTTGCCCGGTCAGATGAGCCTGGGTCAGCAGCAGTTGCAGGCCGCTGTCTTCGATCATGTGCGCCAGACGGTCTTCGGGGTATTGCGGGTCGAGCGGCACGTAGGCACCGCCCGCCTTGAGAATCGCCAACAGCCCGATCAGCATTTCCAGGCTGCGGTCGATGGCGATACCGACCAACTGATCCGGGCCGACACCCAGTTCGATCAGCCGGTGCGCCAACTGGTTGGCCTGGCGATTGAGTTGTGCATAGCTCAGTGATTGCCCGTCGAACACCAGCGCGGTGTCCTCTGGCGTGCGCAGGGCCTGGGCTTCGATCAACTGATGGATGCAGCGGTCAGTCGGGTATTCGGCGGCGCTGCGGTTCCAGTCGACCAGCACCTGCTGTTGTTCGGCTTCGTCGAGCAGGGCCAGATCGCCCACCCGCTGCTGCGGATCGGCAACGATACTGCCCAGCAGGTTTTGCCAATGCCGCGCCAGACGCTCGATGGTCGCGCCGTCAAACAGGTCGGTGGCGTAGGTCAGCTGTGCGCCAAGGCCCTCGGGGCCGTCGAACGTTTCCAGGGTCAGGTCGAATTGCGCGGTGCGCGATGGTTGATGCAAGTGGCGGATCGTCAGCGCTGACTCGCCCGTGCCCTGCCGACTTTGGCTGGCGCCGGTGCTCTGGTGGTTGTACATGACCTGGAACAGCGGGCTGTAGCTAAGGCTGCGTTCCGGTTGCAAAGCCTCGACCAGTTGCTCGAAAGGCAGGTCCTGATGCGCCTGGGCGGCCATCGCGGTCTGTTTGACCTGGGCCAGCAGCGTGCTGAACGTGGCCTGAGCATCGAACTCCGTCTTGAGCACCTGGGTGTTGACGAAGAAGCCGATCAGCCGTTCAGTCTCGACCCGGTTGCGGTTAGCGGTGGGCACGCCGACACGGATGTCGGCCTGGCCACTGTAGCGATGCAACAAGGCCTGGAACGACGCCAGCAACAGCATGAACAGCGTGACATTTTCGCTTTTGGCCAACGCCCTCAGGCGCTCGCCCAGAGCCGGCGGCAACGCCAGCTCATGACGGGCGCCACGCAGGCTCTGCACCGCCGGGCGCGGGTAATCGGTGGGCAACTCCAGCACCGGATGCTCGCTGCCCAAGTGCGTCTGCCAATACTCCAGCTGCCGCTCGCGCTCCCCGGCTTCCATCCAGTGCCGCTGCCAGATGCCATAGTCGGCGTACTGGATCGACAGCGCCGGCAAACTGAGTTCCTGGCCCTGGCGGTAGGCGCCATACAGTTGCAGCAATTCGTCGACCATGACCCGCATCGAGGCGCCATCCGAGGCGATGTGGTGCTGGGTCAGGGTCAGCACGTGCTCCTGCGCGCCAAGGCGCAGCAGGCTGACACGCAACAGCGGCCCGTTGACCAGGTCGAACGGCTGCCCGGTCTGTTCGGCGACGAACGCTTGAATCTGCGCGTCTGGCGACAGGGCGTCGGGGCGTTCATCCAGTTCATGCACGGCGACGGTCAGGCTCATGTGCGGATGAATCACCTGCACCGCCCGCTCATCCTGCTGCTGGAACGTGGTGCGCAAGCTTTGATGACGAGTAATCAGCGCATTGAAACCGCGCTCGAGCGCCGCTACGTCAAGCTCGCCCTGCAACTGCATGGCACTGGGGATGTTGTAGGCGGCGCTGTCGGGGTCCATCTGCCAGAGAAACCACTGACGTTCCTGAGCAAAGGACAGCGGCACCGGATCGAACTGCGACTGGGTTTCGGGAATCGGCAGGTTCGCCGGCGAAACACCTTCCTCGAGCATCTTCTGCAGATAGACCCTGCGCTTGTCGAGCGGCAGAGTAATGAAGCGCCGGGCGATCTTCAAAGCGACATTGGTATCCATCAAGCTTCCTCCATTTCGTCAAGCAGGGCGTCCAGCTTGCTCAGTTTCAACGTATCGACCTGCTCACCTGCGGTTGCCAGACTGCTGACGAAATCCGTGAGTACGGGGTGTTGAAAAATCAGTTGTGGGGTCAGTTTCAGGCCCAGTTCCAATTGCAGGCGTGAAACCACATTGACGGCCAGCAACGAGTGGCCGCCCAGTTCGAAAAAGTTATCCAGCAAGCCGACACGCTCGACTTGCAGTACGTGCTGCCAGATCGCCGCGACCTGCTGCTCCCGCTCGCTCTGCGGGGCGACATAACGCACCTGCAAATGACCGCCCTCCACCGTCGGCAACGCCTTGCGGTCGAGTTTGCCGTTGGGCGTCAGCGGCAATTGTTCGAGGAACAACAGGTGCGCCGGGACCATGAATTCCGGCAGAGATTCCCTGAGCCGTGCCTTGAGTTCATCGCGCAAAGATTGCTGATCGTCGGCGGCATCGAGGTCCAGCTGTGGTGCGACCACATAAGCCACCAGTTGCTGATTGCCCAGGGCTTCCTGCGCCAGCACCGCCACTTCGCGGACCGCTGACTGCTCCAGCAGGCGCGCTTCGATTTCACCCAGTTCGATGCGGAAGCCGCGGATCTTCACTTGATGGTCGATTCGCCCTCGGTACTCGATCACACCATCGGCCTGATAACGGGTCAGATCGCCGGTGCGGTACAGGCGCTCGCCATGGCTGGCAAACGGGTTCGGCACGTACTTCTCGGCGGTCATGCCCGGCCGCCCCAGGTAACCACGGGTGATGCCGGCGCCGGCCAGGTACAGCTCGGCGGACACGCCCAGGGGCACCGGTTGCAAATCGGCATCCAGCAGGTAACTGGCGGTGTGCTTGAGCGGCCGGCCAATGTTCGCCGTGCCACCCGCCTCGCGACGGGTCCAGGTGGAATAGGTGGTGTCTTCCGACGGGCCGTAAAGGTCGTAGACATGCGCCACGGTCGCTTGCCCATAAAGTGCGTCGACCAGCGACTGCTTGAGCGGCTCACCGGCGAGGTTGATGATGCGCACGCTCGGCGGAATCTGCCCGGCACTGTGCAGCGCATTGATCGCCGACGGTACGGTGTTGATCAGGCGCACCTGATCCCGCGCCGGCAATTGCGGCAATTCCATGGCGTTGCGGGCGATGATCAGCGAGCCGCCGTTGGCCAGGGTGACAAACAACTCCCACACCGACAGGTCGAAGCACACCGAGGTCGAGGCCAATACCCCTTGAATGTCGTCGCGGCTGTACACCGATTGCGACCAGTCGATCAGCGCCAGCACGTTGCGATGGGCGATGGCCACACCTTTGGGCTTGCCGGTGGAGCCGGAGGTGTAGATCACGTAGGCCAGGTTATCCGGTGTGACACGGGTGACCGGGGCGCTGCGCGGATAATCCGCCAGTTGTGCCTCGATCCGCTCCATCAGCAGCACTTGGGTGTGCGCCGCCACGTTTAATGTTGCCGCAACGGCCTGCTCGGTCAGCAGCACCAGGGCGCGGCTGTCTTCGAGCATGTAGGCCACGCGGTCGACCGGGTAATCCGGGTCCAACGGCACGTAGGCACCGCCGGCCTTGAGCACCGCGAGCAGCGCGACCAGCAGGCTGTCCGAGCGCTGCATCGCCACGCCGACCCGCACTTCCGGGCCCACGCCCAATTCGATCAGCTTGTGGGCGAGACGGTTGGCGCGGCTATCGAGTTCGGCGTAAGTCAGCTGTTGGCTGGCGAAGGTGACCGCCAGCGCGTCCGGTTGGGCGGCGACTTGGCGGTCGATCAACTGATGAATGCACAGGTCTTGAGCGAAATCTTCGTCAGCACGGTTCCAGTCCAGCAAGACCTGTTGCTGTTCGGTCTCATCCAACAGCACCAACTCGCCGAGGCAGCGTTCACCGGTGTCGATCATCTGGCTCAACAAGTGCTGCAAATGAGCCGCCAATTGCGCCACCGTCGCCGATGCAAAACTGCCGCGCTGATAGCTGAAGTGCATCGACAGTTGGGTGTCGAGGCTCACCAGCAGGGTCAGTGGATAGTTGGTCTGCTCGACACTGGCCACCGGACCAAAGCGCAACCCTTGCGGGGCGCCCTGCTCCAGGGCCTGGGCAATCGGGTAGTTCTCGAACACCAGAATGTTGTCGAACAGCGCTTCACCGCCCTGCCCGGCCCAGCGCTGAATATCGAACAGCGCGGTGTGTTCGAACTCGCGCAAGGCCAGGTTTTGCCCTTGCACCGCTTGCAGCCAGCTATTGAGCGATTGCTCGGCCCGAGGGCTGGCGATCACCGGCAAGGTGTTGATGAACAGGCCGATCTGTTGCTCGACACCCGGCAAATCAGCCGGACGACCGGCGACTGTCGCGCCGAAGGCCACGGTGCTCTTACCGGTGTAGCGTTGCAGCAGCAGCAACCAGGCCGCCTGCACCAGCGTGTTGACGGTGACTTTCGCGGCCCGGGCGAACTCGCCCAGACGCAAGGTTTGATCGGCCTCCAGCACCTGGAAATGATCGCCATAACCTTGGGCTTCGATAGACGCTTGAGGCTTCGCGACGGTCTGGGCCAGGCGCGTCGGCTCCTCCAGCGCCTGCAGCGCCGGGGTCCAGAACGCTTCGCTGGCGGCTGAGTCCTGGCGTTGCAGCCAGGCGATGTAATCGCGGTAACGTCCGCTGTGAGCGGCGTTGAACTGGCCGCTGTAACGCTGCAGCACTTCGCCGAGCAACTGCGAGTTGCTCCAGCCATCCATCAGGATGTGATGGTTGGTGTAGATCAGGTGATGACGGTGGTCGTCGATGCGCGCAATCACCAGCCGCAACAAGGTCGACGCGTTCAAGTTCAGGCTTTGGCGTTCAGAGTCGGCAAGCGTCTGCAAGGCCTGATCGCGCTGCGGATGCCTGCGCACATCATGCAGGCTGTAAGGCAACTGCGCGTGTTTGCTGACCACTTGCACCGGGTTTTCCAGTTCGCCCTGCCAGACAAAACGCGTGCGCAGAATGTCGTGGGCATCCACCGCCGCTTGCCAGGCCTGATGGAAACGCTCGGGGTCGAGCCCGTCGACGTCCAGGCGTATCTGGTTGATGTAATCGCCGGTGGTTTCTTCGTACACGGCATGGAACAACATGCCCTGCTGCATCGGCGACAGCGGATACAGGTCTTCGATCGACTGCGGCGCCAGCGGCAAGCCGTCCAGTTGTGCCTGGCTCAAGCGCGCCAGCGGGAAGTCCGACGGAGTAACGCCGTGCTGCCCGGCCTCGCAGCAATGGGCGATCAGCGCTTGCAGTTCCTGGGCGTAATCGTCGGCCAGCGCTTGAATGGTCGACTCATTGAACCGTTCGCGGCTGAAGGTCCAGCCCAGGTTCAGTTCGCCGCCATACACCTGACCATTGAGGGCCAACTGGTTGGCCAATGGCGCACGGGCGTCCAGTTCATCGCCGGCCGCGTCACTGCACGGTACGAACAAGGCGCCGTCGGCTGCGCTGAAGCTGCCGTCGAACTGGCCCAGGTAGTTGAAGGTCAGGCACGGGACCGGCAATTGGCTGAGGGTTTGACGTGCAACGTCGTCTCCCAGATGGGCCAGGGCACCAAAACCGAGGCCCTTGTTCGGGATCGCGCGCAGCTGTTCCTTGATCTGTTTCAGCGAGCCACCGAGGTCAGCGACCGGCGTCAGTTTTGCCGGGTACAGGCTGGTGAACCAGCCGACGGTGCGGGTCAGGTCAACGCCGTCGAACAGCTCTTCACGGCCATGGCCTTCGAGCTGGATCAACGCGCTGTCGGTGCCGGTCCAGCGCACCATGACCCGGGCCAGAGCGGTGAGCAGCAGGTCGTTGACCTGGGTGCGATAAGCCGCCGGAGCGTCTTGCAGCAGTTGCCGGGTCAGTGCCTTGTTCAGTTGCGTGCGCACCGTCAGGGCATGCTTGTTCTGTTGCCCGCCTTCGGGGTTATCCGCCGGCAACGCCACGTCGGCGCCTTGCAATTGCTGTTGCCACCAGGCCAGTTCGCTGCGCAGTTCCGCACGGCGGGCGTAGGTTTGCAGGTGCTCGGCCCAGACTTTGGCCGCACTGGTTTTGGCCGGCAATTGCAGGGGCTCGCCGGTCAACAGCTGACGGTAAGCGGTTTGCAGATCGTCAAACAGAATCCGCCACGACACGCCGTCCACCACCAAATGGTGGATCACCAGCAACAGTCGCGCAGTGCCGTCATCAAGGTTCGCCAGCACTGCGCGCAGCAGCGGCCCGTGTTGCAGGTTCAGGCTGCGTTGCGCTTCGTTGGCCACCGCTTCCAGTGCCGTGGCGTCGGCGACGTCGACCGCCCAGACCAACGCCTCGGTCTGGCTGCCCGGCGCGCGGTATTGCGCCTGCCAGCCCTCGGCCTGCTCGACGAAGCTCAAGCGCAAGCCATCGTGGTGCGTAACCAGCGCGCCCAACGCCTGCTCAAGCAGCGCAGCCTCCAGGGTTTGCGTCGGCTTGAGCATCACCGCCTGGTTCCAGTGTTGACGCTCGGGGATGGCCTGTTCGAAGAACACCTGTTGCACCGGCAACAACGCCAGTTCGCCCGTCACCGGCCCTTGATCGATGACCTGAGCCTGCTCACCCAACCGCGCCACCGTGGCCAGTGCCTGAATGGTCTGGTGCTGGAACAGGTCTTTGGGCGTGAAGCGGATACCGGCCTGACGGGCGCGGCTGACCACTTGAATCGAGATGATCGAATCGCCGCCCAGTTCGAAGAAGTTGTCGCTCAAACCGACCTGATCGAGTTTCAGCACGTCCTGCCAGATCGTCGCCAGTTGCTGCTCCAGCGCGCTTTGCGGCGCCATGTAGGCTTGCTGCAATTGGCTGACGTCCGGCTTGGGCAGGTTCTTGCGGTCGAGTTTGCCGTTGGGGGTCAACGGCAGGCGCTCAAGCAGCAGCAAATACGCCGGGACCATGTGCGTCGGCAGCGCGGCTTTAAGTTGCTCGCGCAGGCTGTCGGCGAAATCAGCCCGTTCGGCATTGAGCGCATCGGCGACCACATAAGCCACCAGGCGCTTGCCGCTGCCGGCGGTGCCTTCCTGGGCGACCACCACCGCTTCGCGTACCCCGTCGAGGGCTTGCAGGCGCGCTTCGATTTCCCCCAGTTCAATACGGAAACCGCGAATTTTCACCTGGTTGTCGATGCGATCCAGATAATCGAACGTGCCATCGGCACGCTGCCGCACCAGGTCGCCGGTGCGGTACAGCAAGCCACCGACCGCGCTGAACGGATCGGCGACAAAGCGTTCTGCCGTCAGCCCGGGACGGTTCAGGTAACCCCGGGCCAGGCCGGTGCCGCCCAGGTACAGCTCACCGGCCATGCCTTGGGGCAGCAGGTTCAGGTCGGCGTCCAGCACGTAAGCGCTGCGGTCACCGATGCGACTGCCGATCGGCGCATAGGCCGCGCCGCACTGCACGTCGCGCCCGGCCTTCCAGATCAACGGCGTGACCACGGTTTCGGTCGGGCCGTAGCCGTTGATGATGTAGTCCGGATCGAGCGCGCGTTTGACCCGCTCGAAACTGGCGTTGGGCACGGCATCGCCGCCGAAGCAGTAGATCCGCACCTTCGGCGGGTGGCCTTCACGCTCGGCGTGTTCGGCCAGTTGTTGCAGGTAGACCGGCGGGAACGCCACCACCGTCACGCCGTGTTCGCGCATGGCGTTACAGGTCTGTTCCGGCGTCCACAGGCTGTCGTCGCGAATCAGCAGCGAAGCGCCGTGGGTCAGGCTGGTGAGCCAACGCTCGTGGGCGCCGTCGAAGGCGAAGGACATGAAGTGGAATTCGCAGTCGCTGTCGCGCATTTCATAGCGCTCGCCGATGGCCTGGCAATGCATCGCCAGCGGGCCATGGGCAACGCTCACGCCTTTGGGGTGACCGGTGGAACCGGAGGTGTAAATGACGTAAGCGAGGTTCTGCGGATCGAGCGGCACCTTGGGCGCAGTGAGGGATTGGCTGCGCAGATCGAGACGGTCGAGTTCCAGCACCGGGACCGAGTCCTCCACCGGCAACTGCGCAGAAACAGACGAATCGGTGAGCAACAACGCCAGCCCCGAATCCTCGATCAGATAGGCCAGGCGCTCGCGCGGGTAGCTGGTGTCCAGCGGCACGTAGGCGCCGCCGGCCTTGAGCACCGCCAGCAGCGCGACAATCACCCCTTCGCTGCGCGGCAAGGCCACGCCGACCCGGCTTTCCGGGCCGACACCCCGCGCGATCAGGGCGTGGGCCAATTGATTAGCGCGCTGGTCGATGTCGCCATAGCTGAACCGCTGGCCGGCGAAGATCACTGCCGTGCGCTCCGGCCGCTGGGCGGCGAGTTCGGCGATGCGCTGGTGAACGGCGATGTTCACCGGGTACGGTTGCGGCTGGTTATTGGCCTGTTGCTGCGCCAGCTCGGTGGCACTGGCCAGGGCGATTTCACCGAGGTTGCGTGCGGCCGACTCGGCGAACTGCTCCAGCAGTTGCAGCAGGTGCGCACTGATGTGTTCGATCGCCGGCGTTGCGAAATGCGCCCGGTCGAAGCTGTAATGCAGCGCCAGGGTCTGGCCGAGCGTCACGGCGACGCTCAGCGGATAATGGGTTTGCTCAAGGTTGGCGACTTCGCCGAACACCACGCCTTGCTCCGCGCCTTGTTGCAGCGCCTGGGCAATCGGGTAGTTCTCGAACACCAGAATGTTGTCGAACAGCGCTTCGCCACCCTGCCCGGCCCAGCGTTGAATGTCCGCCAGGGGCGTGTGTTCGAACTCGCGCAGGCTGAGGTTTTGCGCCTGTACCGCTTGCAACCAGTGGCCGACACTCTGGTCCGGACGCGGCGCGCCGATCACCGGCAAAGTGTTGATGAACAAGCCGACCGCTTGCTCGATGCCGGGCAAGTCTGCCGGTCGCCCGGCCACCGTGGCGCCGAACGCCACGGTTTGGTGACCGGTGTAGCGTTGCAGCAACAGCAGCCACGCGGCTTGCACCAAAGTGTTGAGGGTGACTTTCTGTTGTCGGGCAAAAGTTTCAAGGTGTTGGGTGCGACTGACGTCCAGGGTCTGGAAGTGGTCGCCATGCCCGCTCAGGCTTTCGTTGCCGGACGCCACCCGCGCCAGTCGGGTCGGCTCTTGCAACGAAGCCAACGGCTCACGCCAGAAGTCCTGGCTCGATTGCGCATCCTGACGCTGCAACCAACCGATGTAATCGCGATAGCGTCCGCCGGTTGCTATCGGTGGGCGACCGCTGTAACGCTGCAAGACTTCGCCGAGCAACTGCGAGTTGCTCCAGCCATCCATCAGGATGTGGTGATGGGTGTAAATCAGCTGCCAGCGATCGGCTGCGGTGTGTACCAGCACCAGTCGCAGCAACGGCGCCTGACTCAGGTCGAATCCTTGTTGGCGCTCGGCATCGGCCAGTTCATTCAGGGCCTGAAGCTGATCGCCACGCTCACGCCAGTCGAGCACGGTGAACGGCAACTGCACCTGTTTGTGGACGATCTGTACCGGTTGTTCCAGTTCGCCCTGCCAGACAAAACCTGTGCGCAGAATGTCTTGAGACTCGACAGTGGCCTGCCAGGCCGCGCGGAAACGCTCGGGCTCGAGGCCTTGCACATCCACCCGCAGCTGATTGATGTACTCGCCCGCCGCCTGTTCGTACAGGGTGTGGAACAACAGCCCCTGCTGCATCGGCGACAGTGGATAGAGGTCGTCGAGTTGGCCGACGGCCACCGGCAGTGCATCGAGTTGCGCCTGGGTGATGCGCGCCAGCGGGAAGTCCGACGGCGTGGCCTGTGGGGCCTCGAGGGTGCAGCAATGCTCGATCAACCCGTTGAGTTCGACAGCGTATTGATCAACCAACTGCTCAATGGTCGCGGTGTCGAACATCTCACGGCTGAAGCCCCAGCTCATCGACAGCTCACCGCCGTACACCTGGCCTTCGACCGTCAGCCAGTTGGCCAACGGCGCCGACGGATCCTGGGCCGCGCCGCTGCCTTCGCTGGACGGCACAAACAACGCCGCTTCGTCGAACTGGCGGTCGAACTGCCCCAGGTAGTTGAAGGTGATGCGCGGTTGCGGCAGGGCCGCCAGTGCGGCGCCAATTTGCGGATCGGCCAGATAGCGCAGCGCACCGTATCCCAGACCTTTGTCCGGCACCGCGCGCAGTTGCTCCTTGACCGTCTTGATCGATGCGCCGAGATCGCCGGCCGGGATCAGGTTGACCGGGAACAGGCTGGTGAACCAGCCGACGGTACGGGTCAAATCAATGTCGTCGAACAGGTCTTCGCGGCCATGCCCTTCGAGCTGGATCAGCGTGCTGCCCTGCCCGGTCCAGCGGCACACGGCCCGCGCCAATGCGGTCAGCAGCAGATCATTGACCTGAGTGCGATAAGCCGCCGGCGCCTGTTGCAGCAGTTTGCGGGTTTGTTCGGCATCGAAGGTCAGTTCGACTTTCTGCTCGAAACGGTTTTGCAGTGCGCCGTCAGGGCGGTCGCACGGCAAATCGTTTTGCGGCGCATCGCGCAATTCGGCCTGCCAATAATCGACACTGTTGTGGAACGTTGGCAGGTGGCTTTGCAGACGCGCCACCCAGCGTTGGTAGGCACTGGTTTTCGCCGCCGTCATCAGCGTCGAGCCGTCGCGTGCCTGGCGATAGAACTGCTGCAGATCCTCCAGCAATACCCGCCACGACACACCGTCCACCGCCAAGTGGTGAATGACCAGCAGCAGCCGTTGGGTGCCATCGGCCATGTCCACCGACAACGCTCGCAGCAATGGGCCGGTGCTTAGATCAAGACTGCGCTGGGCTTCGTCGCATAACGCATTCAGTTCTTCGAGCGATTGCGCCGAGCGTTGCCACAACACCGACTCAACGGAGGCTGCGCCATAAGCCTGCTGCCAACCGGCGTCGGTTTTTTCATAACGCAGACGCAAACCGTCGTGATGCGTGAGCAACTGCGCCAACGCTTGATCCAGCACCCCGGCATCCAGCGCTTCGCGCGGGACCAGCAGCAGCGACTGGTTCCAGTGATGACGCTGCGCAATGGTTTGATCGAAGAACCAGTGCTGCACCGGTGCCAGGGCCACCGCGCCAACCGCCGGACCTTGATCGATCAGGTTCTGCTCGCCGCTGCGGGCCACTTGCGCCAGGCTGCGGATGGTCTGGTGCTGGAACAGGTCTTTGGGGCTCAACAGGATGCCCGCCTGACGCGCGCGACTGACCACTTGCATCGACACAATGGAATCACCGCCCAGCTCGAAGAAGTTGTCTTCCAGGCCGACGTTGTCGATGGCCAGGACGTCCTGCCAAATCGCCGCCAGCGACTTTTCCAGGGCCGTGCGTGGCGCCACGTGCTCGCGTTGCTGCCGGGTGCCGTCGACCGCAGGCAAGGCCTTGCGGTCGAGCTTGCCGTTGGGGGTCAACGGCAATTGTTCGAGGAACAGCAGATAGGCCGGGACCATGTAGTCCGGCAAATGTTGGCGCAGCGCGGCTTTCAGGGTTTCGCGCAGGTTCGCTTGAGCATCGGCATCGTCCGCCAACACCGCGGCATCGGTCGGCACGATATAGGCGATCAGTTGCTGGCCGCTAACGCCATCCTGAGCCAGCACCGCCAGTTCGCGTACCGCGTCCTGCTGCAACAGCCGCGCTTCGATTTCACCCAGCTCGATCCGGAAACCACGAACCTTGACCTGGTGGTCGATGCGACCGACGTATTGCAGCGCGCCGTCTGCCTGATAGCGGGTCAGGTCACCGGTGCGATACAGGCGCTCGCCGTTGCTGGCAAACGGGTTCGGCACGTACTTCTCGGCGGTCATGCCCGGCCGCGCCAGGTAACCCCGGGTGATGCCTGCGCCGGCCAGGTACAGCTCGGCCGATACGCCCTGCGGCACCGGTTGCAGATCGGCGTCGAGCAAATAGCTGGCGGTGTGTTTGAGCGGTCGACCGATGTTGGCGCTGCCGCCGGCCTGGCGGCGAGTCCAGGTGGAATACGTGGTGTCTTCCGATGGACCGTAGAGGTCGTAGACGTGCTCGATAGTCAGCTGCTGATACAGCGCCTCCACCAGGCTCTGCTTCAGTGGCTCACCGGCGAGGTTGATGATGCGCACACTCGGCGGAATCTGCCCGTCGCGCTGCAACGCATTGATCGCCGAGGGCACGGTGTTGATCAGGCGCACCTGATCCCGCGCCGGCAGCTGCGGCAGCTCCAGGGCGTTGCGGGCGATGATCAGCGAGCCGCCGTTGGCCAGGGTGACAAACAACTCCCACACCGACAGGTCGAAACACACCGAGGTCGAGGCCAGTACCCCTTGAATGTCGTCGCGGCTGTACACCGACTGCGACCAGTCGATCAGCGCCAGCACGTTGCGATGGGCGATGGCCACGCCTTTGGGTTTGCCGGTGGAGCCGGAGGTGTAGATCACGTAGGCCAGGTTATCCGGCGTGACGCGGGTCACCGGCGCACGGCTTGGGTAAGCGGCCAGCCACGGCTCGGCGGTGTCCATCAGCAGCACTTGGGTGCCTACCGCCACGTTCAAGATTGCCGCAACGGCCTGCTCGGTCAGCAGCACCAAAGCGCGGCTGTCTTCGAGCATGTAGGCCACGCGGTCGGTCGGGTAGTCCGGGTCCAACGGCACGTAGGCGCCGCCGGCCTTGAGTACCGCCAGCAGCGCCACCAGCAAGCTGTCGGAACGCTGCATCGCCACGCCGACCCGCACTTCCGGGCCCACGCCCAACTCGATCAGCTTGTGGGCGAGACGGTTGGCGCGGCTATCGAGTTCGGCGTAAGTCAGCTGTTGGCTGGCGAAGGTGACCGCCAGCGCGTCCGGTTGGGCGGCGACTTGGCGGTCGATCAACTGATGAA